>NZ_SZVK01000039.1:0-43371 GCF_005280595.1 Escherichia sp. MR
CTGATAGAAACAGAAGCCACTGGAGCACCTCAAAAACACCATCATACACTAAATCAGTAAGTTGGCAGCATCACCCGACATAAACTTGCTGGAATATATTTGCTGTCGGCATCGCCTAATAACACTTTAAGCGGTGCATCAATCGAAAATACCAGTGCGGCAACTTGCCCCAGAGTGTTCGCAATAGCATAAATCACCATTAAGGTATTACCCATATTGTAATACTCCCCCAGCTTCTGGAAGGCGTAATACTGACCGTTAGTCATCAAATCATCGGGAATATTGCGCGAGTCAAACATCATCCCCATCGCCAGTGAGCCGAGAATCGCACATACTGCTACCATGCCCGCCAGACACAACATCCCTTTTGGAAATTCTTTTCCTGGGTTGCGTGTTTGGTTAACGTAAGGAGAAATCTTCTCAGCACCACCAACCGCAAAAACCAGCATTGAAATGGTGGTAATGTAGGTGAAATCGATATGTGGTATGAATGTTTCCCAGGTAATATTAGTAGTCGCAATATGCACTTCAGTAATCGCAGGCGCGGTTACCGCCATCGCCACATAGAGGAGCGACATGACAAACATCGCAATCCCTGCCACTGAACCAACAATTTTCAGTGACTTCATGCCTCGGGAGGCAACCCACATAAAGAAGATAAACAGCACCAGCGTTAACCCCTGTAACGCTACGACCGAATATTCTTTGATTAACGAACCATCGCCTTTCATCGCCCAACCGAGCGCGATCAGTATTGCCTGTGGTTTTTGTGCCAAATAAGGAATATGCACCACCCAGTAGGTCCATGCTGCAAGGTAAGCCAGCCCTGGCCCCATGGTATGTTTAATCCAGGTACTAACGCCCCCTCTCCCGTCTTTAAAGGTCGAACCTAACTGGCCGACAATCAGGGCATAAGGTGTGAAATAGAGCGCAAAAATAAATACCCATGAAAAAACAACCACCAGTCCCTGGTTGGCATAGTTATTTACAACGTTGCCAAAGCCCCAAACGGTAATAAATGACATCAAAGCAATGTTGTACCATCGCAACTGTTTTTCCTGAACGTTCCCAGCCATAGTTCGATCCTTCGCCAATATTTAATGGATATTTCGAAAACGAGGAATTATGCGCGGCAAACAAGACGTGCGGAAATAGCGGAATGCAAAATTATAACCTGCTGCACACTTTATTTTTTAACGAATAAAATTTGCTAAAAAATAGTTGTACAGCGGAAACAAAAAACAGAGTGCGAAACAGCCAGTTCACACTCTGCACTCATTCATTTACACGTGAGCAACGGGTTTTGGTGTATGACCGGCGTTGCGAAGCAGCATGAGTAAATAAATAAACGACACACTGGCGATCATGATAAACAGCAGATTATCAGAGAAATTCTGCATTAACATGGCAGTAAAAGACGGGCCAAGCAGACTACCGACGGTATAACTTAACAATAACGCCTGATTCATTGCCACCAGCTGATGATGTTCAACTTTCTCGCAAGCCCAGGCCATCGCCACCGGATAGAGCGTAAAACCGGCTGCACCGAGGATGAACAACGCAGGTGCCATTGCCGCCTGACTTAACATCGCAATACTACCGAGAATGACGACAAATACCTGAACGCGCAGTACCAGCAGGCGACCAAATTTATCTGCCAGACGACCAATTGGCCATTGCCCAAGGATACCAGCACTAACCAGAACCGCCATCCAGAAGCCAATGCTGGCGTTGCTAATCCCTTTATGATTGAGGTACAGCGGCATCAGACCATACAAAGAACCCAGAACGATTCCCGAGATAATACAGCCGTTCACGCCAAGCCGCGCCTGACGAAGTTTTAGCATTGACGTAATTGGCGTCGAAGCATGGTTCTCAGCCTGCTGATTCACGATACGAGTAAACAGCAGCGGCAAGATCCCTGCCAGGGTCAACCCTGTAGCCCACGGCAATACGCTCATCAACTCGGTTGAAACTTTACTGAGCAGTAACTGGCCTAAAAACGTCCCCACATAATAAACCATCATATAGGCGGCAAGTAACCGCCCACGGTTACGTGACGTACCGCTGCACATCAGCGCGCTTTCTACCACCACCCAAATCATGGCGCAACCAACGCCTGCGACGAAACGCCAGGCTAACCAGCTCCAGAAACCAATCATCAAGCCAAGCCCGGCACAACCCGCAGCAAAAATAAAGGAAGCAAGGTAATAGCTGCGATTAAACCCAAAGCGTTTAATGACATACCCTGTCAGTAAAGTACCAACCAGGTTGCCGGTAAAATAAGACGAACTGACGACGCCGACCTGCCATGTGGGCAAGTGTACCTGGGCGAGCCATAGCGGCACGAGTGTATTTAACACCGCGATCGCCAGAGTCAACAAAAGTAGGCCAGACAGCAAAAGCATGACAGGCCGGGTATACGTGGACATGAATGAAAACCGTGAGGAAGTTCAAATTTCATGCGCATCATGCCACCGCCAAAAACATTGTCAATGGGTGAAAATACGTACATAACGCAGCGGCTGTATTATCGATTTATATTACTCATTCATAACACTAATAACGAAAAGATAATCAGTCTCATCTAATTGTTTTTATTGATCTAACATAACGTTCATATGTTTAGTTCAGTCGAAAAATTTCATGGTCACTGCAAACCTGAATTTCCCGTCTATGCTTTCAGGGCAACGCATCGCGTCTGAACGATTTCAGGCGTACCACTGACTCTCGAAAGGAGAAGAGAATGACCAAACCGTATGTTCGTCTCGATAAAAATGATGCTGCTGTTTTGTTAGTTGATCACCAGGCCGGTTTACTTTCCCTCGTGCGGGATATTGAACCTGACAAATTTAAAAATAACGTGCTGGCGCTGGGTGACTTAGCCAAATATTTCAATCTACCCACCATTCTTACTACCAGTTTTGAAACCGGTCCTAACGGCCCATTAGTCCCTGAACTGAAAGCACAGTTCCCGGATGCACCGTATATTGCCCGTCCGGGAAATATTAACGCCTGGGATAACGAAGATTTTGTTAAAGCGGTCAAGGCGACAGGTAAAAAGCAGTTGATTATCGCCGGAGTGGTCACCGAAGTTTGCGTAGCATTCCCGGCGCTTTCGGCGATTGAAGAAGGTTTCGATGTCTTTGTGGTGACTGACGCGTCAGGAACCTTTAACGAAATTACCCGGCATTCGGCATGGGATCGTATGTCACAAGCAGGGGCACAATTGATGACGTGGTTTGGTGTCGCCTGCGAACTGCACCGTGACTGGCGCAACGATATCGAAGGTCTGGCGACGCTGTTCTCTAACCACATTCCTGATTATCGTAATTTGATGACCAGTTATGACACCTTAACGAAACAGAAATAAAAGAAAACCGGGGCCGAGACCCCGGTTATAAACATCTTAGCTGGCAACGGCCATCCCCACAGTCATATGCAACCCGTAGAACACGCCGCGCCCGATTAACTCACCAGCCAGAAGCAGGATGAATGACACGGAAAGCAGCGATACAGCAGGCTGAGAACCTTTTAACTGCGGTACAATCCACAAGCACAGTGCCACGGCGATAAGCACAATCCGCCAGGCCATCAGCGCACCGTAATCCGGCACTAACGCCACTGCCTGTTGTACAGAAGAGTGAATCGTAGCGAGTTCAGCCCCCTGCATCACAGACATTACGCCGCTCACCACCAGCGCCAGCACTGAAATGGCCGGAAGTAAACGCATCACCCAACCATTAACCCCCGCCAGACGCAGTAACAAATATCCCAGCAGCGGGCCTCCCATAAACATAGTCAGGAAGAAGCCCATCGGTGTCCAGATGCTGTACCAGGTCGGTACGGTATCGATGCTGTTATAAACTCGCACCATCATCCAGACAAACACCACGCCGAGAATCATCGTCACCACCAGCCACAGCGTGCGTAATGCCGGTGACAGTTTTTTCAGCACTGCCAACAACCAGCCGATGCCACCTACGGCAAAAAAGATCGAACCACTGGCGATTTCATTACTCAATGCCGAAGAGCCAACCCGGTTGAGTGAGTTAAAGGCGCGCATAGGTGAGCCAAGGTGAAGCATTGAGGCGATAAAGCCAATGCCCATCAGTACCCACAAGCCAAACATACAGGTAATCACCCGCTGTTGGGTATCAGCCCGAAGTTCGCCTTTCAACAAGGCAAATGCCAGAACGATAAAACCGCCCACGACGCACTGCCCGAAGACCGTGAAGATCATCAACGGCCATTCATGCCATCCACTTCCCATCTCACACCTCCTTCGGATTTGCCAGATAGCCAGTGGTATCCCCGGTTGGGCGGCTGTTGGCGTTAGGTTTGATCACAATATTCGGTTTGGTAAAGTGCGCTCGTGGCAATGGCGCAACAGCCGCCAGATCACCATGTTTTTTACGCAGCTCGTCGATAGGGCCAAAATCCAGCGCCCGCAGCGGACAAGATTCAACGCAGATCGGCTTTTTACCTTCCGCGACACGGTCATAGCAACCATCGCATTTGGTCATATGCCCTTTGGTTTCGTTATACTGCGGTGCGCCATACGGGCAAGCCATATGGCAGTAACGACAGCCGATGCACACATCTTCATCAACAACGACAAAACCATCTTCACGTTTATGCATCGCACCGCTCGGGCAGACTTTGGTACACGCCGGATCTTCGCAGTGATTGCACGAAATCGAGAGATAGTAGGCAAATACGTTCTGATGCCAGACACCGTTATCCTCCTGCCAGTCGCCACCAGCATATTCATAAATGCGGCGGAAGCTGACTTCAGGCGTCAAATCTTTGTAGTCTTTACAAGCCAGTTCGCAGGTTTTGCAACCGGTGCAACGGCTGGAATCAATAAAAAATCCATACTGGGTTGTCATCGGTTACTCCTTACACCTTTTCAACCTGAACAAGGTTTGTATGCGACGGATTCCCCTTGGCGAGAGGAGACGGACGTTGAGTGGTCAGTACGTTGATACAACCGCCCTTATCGACACGTTTTGCATCCGGGTCATACCAGGCGCCTTCGCCCAGTGCGACCACGCCCGGCATCATTCGTGGCGTCACTTTCGCCTCAATATGAACTTCACCACGATCGTTAAAGATCCTGACCTTATCGCCGTTGCTGATACCACGTTTTTGCGCATCAAGCGGGTTGATCCACATTTCCTGGCGGCAAGCCGCTTTCAGCACGTCTACGTTGCCGTAGGTGGAGTGAACGCGAGATTTATAGTGGAAACCTGTAAGTTGCAGCGGATACTGTTTGTTCAGCGGATCCTGATAACTTTCAAAGCCCGGCGTGTAGATCGGCAGTGGATCGATCACGTCGCCTTCTGGCAATTCCCAGGTAGCGGCAATGTCAGCCAGCGCCTGCGAATAGATCTCAATTTTGCCTGATGGCGTGGTCAGTGGATTAGCCTGCGGATCTTCACGGAAGGCTTTATAAGCAACGTGATGCCCTTGTGGGTCGCGCTTTTTAAAGATCCCCTGCTGGCGGAACTCTTCAAAGGTAGGCAACTCAGGAATCGCTTCCCGCGACTGGGCATACAGATGGCGCATCCACTCTTCCTGAGTACGACCTTCAGTAAACTGTTGCTCAACGCCAAGACGTTTTGCCAGTTCGCTGGTCATCTCATAGATGGTCTTACATTCAAAGCGCGGTTTAATCACCTGGTCGTTGAAAATCACATAAGACATATTCCCGCAGGATGCATCCAGCGCAAAGTCCATCTGTTCGGAAGCGGTGCAGTCCGGCAGCAGGATGTCAGCATATTTCGCTGATGAGGTCATGTGGCAGTCGATAACCACAATCAGCTCGCACTTCTTATCATCCTGAAGGATTTCATGGGTACGGTTGATTTCAGAATGCTGGTTAATCAGGCAGTTACCGGCATAGTTCCAGATCATTTTGATCGGCACATCCAGCTTATCTTTCCCGCGCACACCATCACGCAGCGCCGTCATTTCCGGGCCTCGTTCAATGGCATCGGTCCACATAAACATGGATATGCTGGTCTGGATCGGATTTTCGAGAGTCGGCATACGGACAAACGGTAAGCTGTATGAACCTTCGCGCGCGCCGCTGTTCCCTCCATTGATACCAACGTTACCGGTCAGAATCGCCAGCATCGAGATAGCACGGGTTGCGATTTCACCATTAGCGTGACGCTGCGGCCCCCACCCCTGGCTGATAAACGCCGGTTTGGTACTGCCGATTTCACGAGCCAGTTTGATGATTTTGTCTGCCGGAACACCGGTAATTTGCGATGCCCATTCCGGCGTTTTGGCAACGCCGTCTGTCCCTTCACCCAGAATATAGGCTTTGTAGTGGCCATTTTTCGGCGCACTGGCTGGCAGGGTTTTCTCGTCGTAGCCAACGCAATATTTATCGAGGAATTCCTGATCAACCAGATTTTCGGTGATCATGACGTACGCCAGACCGTTAACCAGTGCGGCATCTGTTCCCGGACGAATTGGGATCCACTCATCTTCACGCCCGGCACCGGTGTCGGTATAGCGCGGATCGATGATGATCATGCGAGCATTTGATTTCTGACGTGCCTGTTCAAGGTAATAAGTTACCCCGCCGCCGCTCATTCGCGTTTCGCCCGGGTTATTACCAAACAGCACCACCAGCTTACTGTTTTCGATATCTGACGGGCTGTTGCCATCCGCCCAGCCGCCATAGGTATAGTTCAGACCTTCTGCAATTTGCGCGGAGGAATAATCACCATAATGGTTCAGATAACCGCCGCAGCAGTTCATCAGGCGTGCGACCAGGGTATTTCCCGGTGGCCAGGAACGGGTCATGGTGCCGCCCAGCGTACCTGTACCATAGTTCAGATAGATGGATTCATTACCGTACTCTTTAATCAGGCGCTGCATATTGGTCGCGATAATGTCGTAGGCTTCTTCCCAGCTAATACGCTCGAATTTGCCTTCACCGCGCGCCCCGACGCGTTTCATCGGATATTTCAGGCGGTCTGGGTTATAAACGCGGCGACGCATGGAACGTCCACGCAAACAGGCGCGTACCTGATGCAGGCCGTCGTAATTGTCATCACCGGTATTATCTGTTTCGACGTATTTGATTTCACCGTCCACAACATGCATTCGCAGTGGGCAGCGGCTACCGCAGTTAACTGTACAGGCGCTCCAGATAACCTTCTCGTCAGAATTTGCCGCAATGGCGTTATCGACAGCGTGCGCTATTCGACTAAAAGGTAATGTTAATGCACTGCTGGCCATCGCCAGGCCACCGATCGCTGTCGTTTTAACCAAACCACGGCGACTCACCTCAGCAGCCAATACCGCATCAGGGATTTTCGTTTTCATAATGGCTCACTCAAGCTTGCTCACGATTAATTCCAGTAACAAACCGTATTGTGTAATTATTTTTATAGCTGGCGCTATATAGGTTTGTATACATCGAATGATTTGAAAATCAACGGGATAGGTAGATTTTCACTCGTAAGTAGTATTGCGCTTAAGTAACGAGTAATTATTGTTTGGTATCAAAGGGAGACAAAAAAAGCGCCCGCAGGCGCTTTTTAGATTCAGAAAAATTGGGTATTAGCCAATATATTCCAGTCCGTTCATATATGGACGCAAAACTTCTGGTACTTCAATACGACCATCTGCCTGCTGATAGTTTTCCATTACCGCAACCAGCGTGCGACCAACAGCCAGCCCGGAACCGTTCAGGGTATGAACCAGACGGGTTTTCTTGTCAGACTTGCTGCGGCAGCGTGCCTGCATACGACGCGCCTGGAAATCCCAGACGTTAGAGCAGGAAGAAATTTCGCGGTAGGTGTTCTGCGCCGGGATCCATACTTCCAGGTCGTAAGTTTTGCACGCGCCAAAGCCCATGTCACCAGTGCAAAGGATGATTTTACGGTACGGCAGACCCAGCAGTTGCAGGACTTTTTCTGCATGACCGGTCATCTCTTCCAGCGCCGCCATAGAGTCTTCCGGGCGCACGATCTGAACCATTTCAACTTTGTCGAACTGGTGCATACGGATCAGACCACGGGTATCACGACCATAAGAACCGGCTTCAGAACGGAAGCATGGCGTATGGGCGGTCATCTTAATCGGCAGGTCATCTTCATCAATGATTTCACCGCGAACCAGGTTGGTCAGCGGAACTTCTGCCGTTGGGATCAGCGCGTAGTTACTGGTGTCTGCTTCTTCTTCCAGCGGACGGGTATGGAACAGGTCGCCAGCAAATTTCGGCAACTGACCTGTACCGTAAAGCGTATCCTGATTAACCAGATACGGGACATAGTTTTCACTATAGCCATGCTGCTCGGTATGCAGATCCAGCATAAACTGCGACAATGCGCGGTGCATACGTGCGATCTGCCCTTTCATCACCACAAAGCGCGAACCGGTCAGCTTAACCGCTGCTGCAAAGTCGAGGCCAGAGTGCATTTCACCCAGCGTCACGTGGTCACGAACTTCAAAGTCAAACTCACGCGGGGTGCCCCAGCGGCTGACTTCAACGTTGTCATTTTCGTCTTTACCCACCGGCACTTCATCTGCAGGCAGGTTAGGGATTGTCAGCGCGATATCGCGAATTTCAGCCTGTAAAGCATCCAGTTCGGCTTTTGCTGCATCCAGCTCTTCGCCCAGTTTGTTCACTTCCAGACGTAAAGGCTCGATATCTTCCCCGCGCGCTTTCGCCTGGCCAATGGATTTCGATCGGGAGTTACGCTCCGCTTGCAGGTTTTCCGTTTTGACCTGCAATACTTTACGACGCTCTTCAAGAGCGCCCAGCTTATCTACATCCAGCTTAAAGCCCCGGCGTGCCAGTTTTTCAGCGACTGCGTCTGGCTCATTACGCAGCAGATTGGGATCGAGCATGCTTATCCTGTGCTTATCGAATTAAATGGGAGATGTGGCCACAGCCTGCGACCACAGGGATACAGTAACAACATTACCGCAACGATAACATTAACGGTAGCGTTTTATGGGGCTATTTTGATCCTGTTCAGCCAGCCAGGCGAGCTTTTCGCCAATCTTGCCTTCCAGCCCCCTGTTTGTCGGGAAATAATAGCGTGTTTGTGCTATTTCCGGTGGGAAGTAAACCTCTCCGGCCGCATAAGCGTTTGCTTCATCATGAGCGTAACGATATTCCTGCCCGTAGCCCATTTCCTTCATTAATTTCGTCGGCGCATTACGCAAATGAACCGGCACGTCATAATCCGGACGTTCGCGAGCATCGGCCAGCGCGGCTTTAAACGCCGTATACACAGCGTTGCTTTTCGGTGCGCAGGCCAGGTAAACAATCGCCTGGGCAATGGCGCGTTCGCCTTCTGCCGGACCAACACGGGTAAAGCAATCCCATGCAGCAATCGCTACCTGCATCGCACGTGGGTCAGCATTGCCGACGTCTTCCGACGCTATCGCCAGACAGCGACGCGCGACATATAACGGATCACCACCAGCAGTAATAATTCGCGCATACCAGTACAACGCCGCATCAGGTGCGCTGCCACGCACAGATTTATGCAGTGCGGAAATCAGATCGTAAAAGCGATCGCCTTTGTTATCGAAGCGGGCGCTACGCTCACCGGCGATTTCCGTCAGTAATTCGGGCTTCAGGACACGTTTGCCACTGCCATCGACTTCGGCCATATCCGCCATCATTTCCAGCGTATTTAACGCCCGACGCGCGTCACCATTCACCAGTTCAGCAATCGCACGGCGTGTTTCATCTGGCAGAACAATATCCTGCCCGCCATAGCCGCGCGTTTTGTCTTCCATCGCCTGAGTAAGTACTCGCTCAATATCCTCGGTCGTCAATGATTTCAGCAGATAGACGCGGGCACGTGAAAGCAGCGCCGAATTAAGCTCAAACGAGGGGTTTTCAGTCGTCGCGCCAATGAAAGTGATGGTGCCATCTTCAATATGCGGTAGAAACGCATCCTGCTGGCTCTTGTTGAAGCGATGCACTTCGTCAACAAACAGAATGGTGCGGCGTCCGGCGTTGCGGTTCTGTCGCGCGCGCTCGATCGCCTCGCGAATCTCTTTCACACCAGAAGTAACGGCAGAAATACGTTCCACATCAGCGTTTGCGTAGCGGGCGATCACTTCAGCAAGGGTCGTTTTACCCGTACCCGGCGGCCCCCAGAGGATCATTGAATGCAGGTGCCCGGCTTCGATAGCGCGCGGCAACGGCTTCCCCGCAGCCAGCAAATGTTGCTGACCGATATACTGTGCTAAATTTTCTGGCCGCATACGCGCGGCCAGAGGTTGAAAAGTATTATCCGAAAAATCGAGCGACAGATTGCTCACTCAGGTGCCTCTACTTACGTTGGTCATCTACCGTTACGCCTTGCGGCGGGGTGAAGGTAAATTTCGCTGCATCCACAACGCCATTTTGCTGGGATTTCAGTTGATAACTGCTGCGCTGATCGTCCTGCTCCACCGCGCTAAACTGATGGATTGTGCCGTCACGCCCCACGTTGATGGTGAACTGCTTCAGGTTGCCATTGCTGGATTTCGGCGTGAGGATAAAGTCATCACCATTCTGTTTGATATTGTACTGCTGCCAGTCACTGGACTGGTTGCGGGCAATCAGCATAAACGGCGTATTACCAGTAGCATCTTTCAGCCAGGTTGCCGTAGCCTGCTCAACGAACGGGTTATAAAACCACAGTGTTTTACCGTCAGAAACCAGGATGCTTTCATCAGGTTGAGTCATATGCCAGTTGAATAAGTTAGGACGTTTCACCCACAGATCGCCCTGACCTTCCTGCACCGCCGCACCGCTACCGTCAGTCACTTTTTGCGTGAAGCTGGCGTGGAAGCTGCTGACTTTATCCAGGCGGCTTTTCAGATCGCTTGCGGCATCAGCCCAAACACTGGACGCCACTAAACTTGAGAGTAATGCACAGGTGATGGCAATTTTTTTCATCATTGTTCCTCAAATTACGTCACTCCCAAACGGGAGTTCCCTCTACTCTATTCCAGGCTAATAATCAGCTTGAGGAAAGAAGAAAATACTGAATTTTCAGTTGATAGAGTGCCGAATGCGACGCTATTGCGTCTTATCCGGCCTACACATCCATTAGTCAAACGGCGGTGGGGCCAGCACTTCACGATTACCGTTGTGCCCCTGTTCGCTGACGATCCCCTGCGCTTCCATCTGTTCGATAATACGCGCCGCACGGTTATAACCAATGCGGAACTGACGCTGTACGCCTGAAATTGACGCTTTGCGTTTTTCAGTGACAAACTGCACCGCCTGATCGAACAACGGATCCAGTTCTTCAGCGCCATCGAAACCGCCCGCGCCACCTTCGCTTTCACTGTCGGAGGTGATGCCATCAACATACTGTGGGCGACCACGCGCTTTCCAGTCCTGCACCACGGCATGAACTTCCTGATCCCGAACAAAGGCACCATGAACACGTACCGGCATGGTGGAGTTCGGCCCGGAGTAGAGCATATCCCCCATGCCCAGTAACGATTCGGCACCAGCCTGATCGAGAATGGTTCGTGAGTCAATTTTACTGGATACCGTAAAGGCGATACGGGTCGGAATATTCGCTTTAATCAGACCTGTAATAACATCAACTGATGGACGTTGCGTTGCCAGTACGAGGTGGATACCTGCGGCACGGGCTTTTTGCGCCAGACGTGCAATCAGCTCTTCCACTTTTTTACCCACCGTCATCATCAGGTCGGCAAATTCATCGACCAGAACAACAATATAAGGCTCTTTTTTCAGCACCGGATGCTGAGCATCCATACTGTCGCCCGGTTTCCAGTACGGATCTGGTATTGGGCGCATCATACGGTCAGCTTCAGCAATTTTTTCGTTATAACCCGCCAGGTTACGCACACCCAGCGCAGACATCAGTTTATAACGACGCTCCATTTCGTTGACGCACCAGCGTAAAGCGTTGGCAGCATCTTTCATGTCGGTCACGACTTCCGTTAGCAGATGCGGAATACCTTCATATACCGAAAGCTCCAGCATTTTCGGGTCGATCATGATGAAACGCACATCTTCCGGCTGCGCTTTATAGAGCATACTCAAGATCATGGCGTTCACACCGACTGACTTACCGGAGCCGGTAGTGCCCGCAACCAACAAATGCGGCATTTTTGCCAGATCGGCAACGACCGGATCGCCAGCGATATCTTTACCCAGCACTATCGTTAATGGCGATGGGTTATCGCGGAACTTAGCGTTGTCCAGCACTTCGCGCAGGTAAACGGTTTGGCGTTTTTTGTTGGGTAACTCCAGACCTACGTAAGGTTTACCCGGAATAACTTCAACGACACGAACCGCCACGGTTGATAGCGAACGAGCGAGGTCACGTGATAAATTAGAAATACGCGCCGCTTTTACGCCCGGTGCCAGATTCAGCTCAAAGCGGGTGATAACTGGCCCCGGAGAATAATTGACGACATCGGCTTTAATGCGGAAATCAGCCAGACGCGCCTCTACCAGACGCGCCATTTGCTCAAGCGCAAAGGTATCTACGGGTTCCACTTCGCTCGGCGGCGGCGTCAGCAAATCCAGAGAAGGCAGCGGCGTCGTCGGTTTGTGTAGTGGACGACTGTCGCCATTGCGCATTAACAGCGGATGAAGCAGGGTATCCTGCGACTGTGGCGCTACCGGTTGTTGCGGCTGTTGAACAGGTTCAACAATTGGCGCAAACAGCGGTTCGTGTGGACCATCATCCACTAACGCTTTCATCGGTGAAAATTCGAAATCATCCAGCGAGAACGGATTCGCCCCAGCCGGTTGTTCACCGGAATAACGCTGCTGCTGAGTCTGGGCAAACTGACGAGCCAGCTCAGCCTCTGCCGCAGCATCTGCATCTTCCGCGTTCACTGGCACATCATGTTGATATTGCTCGCCATAGCGTTGCTGCTGCGTCTGGGCGAACTGACGAGCCAGTTCATCCTGCTGCATCGCATCGATTTCATCATCGTTATACTGCCCGCCAGCATCGTACTGGTTGCGCTGGGCTTCACGAGCCTTCTCTTCCGCTGCACGCTGTGAGGGCAGCTTAATGCCATATGACGCCAGTTCACGACGTGTTGGTACGCGGATACGCTTCGGTCGAGGTAACTGCGGGCCAATGCCCTCTTTCACTTGCGGACGCGGCGCACCGCTATTTGCCAGGCTGAAAACAGGCGCAGCAACCGTCGCTGCGGCTCCCGTCGCCAGGGTCGCTTTTTTCACGCCCGATGCCAGCGGTGAAACAGCGGCAGCGGCTTCTACTGGAGGTACTGCTGCAACAGAAGTTGCTTTCAGCGAAGATTTGATCGGTTCTGGTTCTTTAACCGGTTCAGGAATCGGTTGATACCAGGCCGCAAGTTGTTCACGTTCACGGGCACGCTTCTCTTCCACTTCTTCAAAATAGTAAAGCGGCGGACGCGCAGGCTTTGTCTCTTCTACAACAGGCTCAGGTGTCGCGACAGGCTGCTGTTCAACAGGTTGCGGCTGTTGGTACAACGGCTCCTGAACGGCTGGCTGCTGATAAGTTTGCTCAGTCTGGTATGTAGACTGTGGAGCAAAAGCGGATTGCTGCTCTTCGGCTTGCCAGGCGTTACCAGCCACCGGCTGTTCTGGTGCAGGGGCATAATACGGCTGTTGAACAGGTTGTTCCGCAGCAGGTGCGTAAGATGGTTGCTGAACCGGTTGTTCCACAGCAGGCGTATAGTACGACTGCTGTGGCGGTACAGGCTGTTGCAGCGGCTCATTATATTGCACCGCAGGCTGCGAATATTGTGGCTGCTGTGGGTAACCTTCCGCTGCAGGAGCAATAACCGGCTCGCCCGTTTGCGGCTCCGGTACAGGCTGCCAGGCAACAGTAGGTTGCGCAGGTGGAACATCAACAGAGGCAACAGGCGGCGTCTGAGTAACAGGTTCAACCGGCGCGGCCCAGCTTTGCGTCGCCGTGGTTGCAGCCGCTGCGGCAGCAACAGGCTCGGTAATCGGCGCACCATTTAATAAAGGATCGTATTCGTCATACTCTGGCTGCGTTGCACGATTGCCCGAAAACAGGACGTCATCAGGATCGGCTGCTACGCCGCGCGCAGTGTAGGTAACATCGTCTTCATCATCCATCCGCTTGCCGGAGAATAACGCAGCGTCTGTTTGCCGCCCCATCGGATTAATGAATTTTTCCGCCAGGCGTTTACGACGCGCTAGCGCGCCACGAAGAATACGAGCACGGCGCGATTCATGCTGTTTGCCGTGGTTTTCATCTTCGTACTCTTCGTCGTCTTCATACTCATCTTCATCGACCCAGGTATCATCGCGACGGGTGCGATTACTGGCGAAGGTGAGAATGTTTAAAATCCAGCCGCCCAGTTTTTCGGCAATAGTCACCCAGGACCAACCGGTAAACAGCGTCAGGCCAGCTGCCCAGACGCAAAGCAGCGCAATAGTTCCCCCACTGCTGTGTAGCAGAGGCTGCAACGTGGTGCTTAATAAACTACCGATTACGCCACCAGAGGCAAAATACCAGATATCGTCGGCGTTAATGGCTGCCAGACCACAGGAGGTAAGGATGAGCGCCAGCACACCAATAATACGTAACGAAACGGCAAAATAATCAATGTATTCGTCGCTGGCCTGATGACGCCACGCAAACCAACAGCCACCGACAATGATGACGGGGATGGTGTAAGCCATCACGCCAAAAATGAAGAACAGGGTATCGGCCAGCCACGCACCAGGAGCCCCACCTAAATTATGGATAGGCTCATGCCAGGCAGTTTGCGACCAGCTAGGATCCGAAGGGTTAAAACTCAATAAAGCTGCCATCAACCAGACGGCAAACAGGACAATAAGAATCAGCAACGCCTCCAGAAGTCGGCGCCCGCTGCTTAACTTTGTCAATGTGACTTCTTTGTCTTCAGTGTATTCCTGGCTCAAGAAAGGCTCTCCAGGTTACAGGCTTTTCCTGCCCGATGCTAAAACGGACAACAGTACCAGGTTACCCCAGTACTGTTGCTGTATGGATTAACAGGAGTGTAATCAAAATACGCCGATTTTGCACCTGTTCCGTGTTAGCGCGTCTTAATAACCAGACGATTACTCTGCTTGACTTCTTCCATAACAACGTATGTCCGTGTGTCATTGACGCCAGGCAGACGCAGCAGAGTTTCCCCCAGCAGCTTACGGTAAGCTGACATATCCGGCACGCGTGTTTTCAACAGGTAGTCGAAATCACCAGATACTAAATGACACTCCTGAATTTCTTCAAGTTTTTGTACAGCGGTATTGAATTGTTCAAACACATCCGGAGCACCACGATTCAGAGTAATCTCAACGAATACCAGAAGTGATGCATCCAGATAATGCGGGTTCAGCAGTGCCGTATAGCCCTGGATAAACCCTTGTCTTTCCAGCCGACGCACACGCTCAAGGCACGGCGTTGGGGAAAGTCCCACACGTTTAGAAAGCTCGACGTTAGAAATACGCCCATCCTTTTGCAACTCATTAAGAATGTTACGATCGATACGGTCGAGATCTTTGCCAGGGCGCTTCTTGCTATCTACCATTATTATTGTCTCTCTGTATTCCTTCCCTACTCCTGTCTGACCCTGAAAACATCACTGTTCAGAGTCGCTACCCGTCACGATAGACCGAAATCATTAAGATTCACGGCGCGCAATGCCTGGGTCTACGGTGAGAAGACCGTTGCCTGGAGGCTGCTATCGACATCACGAATGGCGTCTGTCCACGCCATGCGTAGATTTCACTAGCACGGTAAACATGGTATTTACATGCATGATTATGCGCATATAAGAATACTGTTTTTTTCTTCCTCGAATGTTTTCGCAAAACACCAGGTGATTGTCAAAGCAAAACATCGTTTTTTAGTACAACATGCCAGTTATTCATTAACAGTCGCGTTTAATCATCATTTAATCGGCTTATAAACCGGAAAAATTAAGTAGCAGGCGTGATAATGACAGAAGAATTTGACATGCTTATCGCTTCTGACGATTGCACAAATCGTTAACAAAATCGTCATACTCTTTTTTTACGTCTGTAAATTCCCTACAATCCTGCCCATTGTCTGCCAACAACTATGGGGATCTCATGGGCACGACCAAACACAGTAAACTGCTTATCCTGGGTTCAGGCCCGGCGGGCTATACCGCTGCTGTCTACGCGGCGCGCGCCAACCTGCAACCCGTGCTGATTACCGGCATGGAAAAAGGCGGCCAACTGACCACCACCACGGAAGTGGAAAACTGGCCAGGCGATCCAAACGATCTGACCGGTCCGTTATTAATGGAACGCATGCATGAACATGCCACCAAATTTGAAACTGAAATCATCTTTGATCACATCAACAAAGTGGATTTGCAGAATCGTCCGTTCCGTCTGTCTGGCGACAGCGGCGAGTACACCTGCGATGCGCTGATTATTGCTACCGGAGCTTCTGCTCGCTATCTCGGCCTGCCCTCTGAAGAAGCCTTTAAAGGACGTGGGGTTTCCGCCTGTGCGACCTGCGATGGATTCTTCTACCGTAATCAGAAGGTTGCGGTTATCGGCGGCGGTAATACCGCTGTTGAAGAGGCATTGTATCTCTCTAACATTGCTTCTGAAGTACACCTGATTCACCGCCGCGATACTTTCCGCGCAGAAAAAATTCTGATTAAGCGTCTGATGGATAAAGTGGAGAACGGCAACATCATTCTGCACACCAACCGTACGCTGGAAGAAGTGACCGGCGATCAGATGGGTGTCACTGGCGTTCGTCTTCGTGATACACAAAACAGCGATAACATCGAGTCGCTCGACGTTGCCGGTCTGTTTGTTGCTATCGGTCATAGCCCGAATACCGCCATTTTCGAAGGGCAACTGGAACTGGAAAACGGCTACATCAAAGTACAATCGGGTATTCATGGTAATGCCACCCAGACCAGCATTCCGGGCGTCTTTGCCGCAGGTGATGTGATGGATCATATTTATCGCCAGGCCATTACTTCCGCCGGTACAGGCTGCATGGCGGCACTGGATGCTGAACGCTACCTCGACGGTTTAGCTGACGCAAAATAATTTTACAAATCAGTAACAAAAGTAAAGAAGGCGACACCATGCGACTATGGGTCGCCTTTATTATTCCTCCGTTGTAACATTGCCCTGCAAAAAATTCTGATAACTCACCTGCTAAGCGTGCAATGAATAAATCCCGTCAAAAAGAGTTAACCCGCTGGTTAAAACAGCAAAGCGTCATCTCCCAACGGTGGCTGAATATTTCTCGTCTGTTGGGCTTTGTAAGTGGCATATTGATAATTGCCCAGGCCTGGTTCATGGCGCGTATTCTGCAGCACATGATTATGGAGAACATCCCCCGCGAAGCCCTGCTTCTGCCCTTTACTTTACTGGTGCTGACCTTTGTGTTGCGCGCATGGGTGGTCTGGTTGCGCGAACGGGTGGGTTATCACGCCGGGCAGCATATCCGTTTTGCCATCCGCCGCCAGGTTCTCGACCGTTTGCAGCAAGCAGGACCGGCGTGGATTCAGGGCAAACCAGCGGGGAGTTGGGCGACGCTGGTACTCGAGCAAATTGACGATATGCATGATTACTATGCTCGCTACCTGCCACAAATGGCGCTGGCAGTGTCGGTGCCGCTGCTGATTGTGGTAGCAATATTCCCTTCTAACTGGGCTGCGGCGCTTATTCTGCTGGGCACTGCGCCGTTAATCCCGTTGTTTATGGCGTTAGTTGGAATGGGCGCCGCCGATGCAAACCGACGTAACTTTCTCGCACTTGCTCGCTTAAGTGGGCATTTCCTCGATCGCCTGCGCGGCATGGAAACGCTGCGTATTTTTGGTCGTGGTGAAGCTGAAATTGAAAGCATTCGTTCTGCTTCGGAAGATTTCCGTCAACGGACAATGGAAGTGCTGCGGCTGGCATTTTTATCCTCTGGCATACTGGAGTTCTTTACCTCGCTGTCGATTGCCCTTGTGGCGGTGTACTTTGGTTTTTCCTATCTCGGCGAGCTGGATTTTGGTCACTATGATACTGGCGTGACGCTGGCTGCGGGTTTTCTGGCGCTGATACTTGCGCCGGAGTTTTTCCAGCCATTGCGCGATCTCGGTACGTTTTATCATGCTAAAGCCCAGGCTGTTGGCGCGGCGGACAGTCTGAAAACGTTTATGGAAACCCCGCTCGCCCATCCGCAGCGCGGTGAGACGGAATTAACATCGACAGATCCGGTGACCATTGAGGCCGAGGATCTGTTTATCACATCGCCGGAAGGTAAAATGCTGGCCGGACCGCTGAACTTTACTTTGCCAGCAGGTCAACGTGCGGTGTTGGTTGGTCGTAGCGGTTCAGGTAAAAGTTCACTGCTTAATGCGCTTTCCGGTTTTCTCTCATATCAGGGATCACTACGGGTCAACGGGATAGAATTACGTGATTTATCACCGGAATCGTGGCGTAAACATCTCTCCTGGGTTGGGCAAAATCCACAATTACCAGCAGCAACACTACGGGACAATGTGCTACTGGCGCGACCTGATGCCAGCGAACAAGAGTTACAAACAGCACTGGATAACGCCTGGGTCAGTGAGTTTCTACCGCTCCTGCCACAAGGAGTTGATACGCCTGTTGGCGACCAGGCTGCCCGCCTTTCCGTGGGGCAGGCGCAACGCGTGGCGGTGGCTCGCGCATTACTGCATCCCTGTTCGCTATTACTGTTGGATGAACCCGCTGCCAGCCTGGATGCACACAGTGAACAGCGAGTGATGGAGGCGCTGAATGCCGCCTCTTTGCGCCAGACTACGTTAATGGTCACCCACCAGTTAGAAGATCTTGCTGACTGGGACGCCATATGGGTGATGCAGGATGGTCAGATTATTGAGCAAGGGCGTTACGCGGAATTAAGCGTGGCTAACGGTCCTTTCGCTACATTGCTGGCTCATCGTCAGGAGGAGATTTAAATGCGCGCTTTGCTACCCTATCTGGCTCTGTATAAACGTCATAAATGGATGTTAAGCCTTGGTATTGTGTTGGCGATTATTACTCTGCTCGCCAGTATCGGTCTGTTGACGCTTTCCGGCTGGTTCCTCTCCGCCTCAGCGGTTGCGGGCGTTGCAGGACTGTACAGCTTCAACTATATGCTCCCCGCCGCAGGGGTGCGTGGCGCGGCAATCACCCGTACCGCAGGGCGTTATTTTGAACGTCTGGTGAGTCATGACGCGACTTTCCGCGTATTGCAGCATCTGCGCATTTACACCTTCAGTAAACTTTTGCCGCTCTCCCCTGCCGGGCTGGCGCGCTATCGTCAGGGCGAATTGCTCAACCGCGTCGTGGCGGATGTTGATACGCTCGATCATCTTTATTTGCGCGTTATCTCACCGCTGGTGGGCGCTTTTGTGGTGATTATGGTGGTGACAATTGGGTTAAGCTTCCTCGATTTCACCCTCGCCTTCACGCTGGGCAGCATTATGTTGCTGACGTTGTTCCTGATGCCTCCGCTATTTTATCGTGCTGGTAAAAGCACAGGGCATAATCTGACTCATCTTCGCGGGCAGTATCGCCAACAACTGACAGCCTGGCTGCAAGGGCAAGCTGAACTGACCATTTTTGGTGCCAGCGATCGTTATCGTACGCAGTTAGAGAATACTGAAATTCAGTGGCTGGAAGCGCAACGCCGTCAATCTGAACTAACCGCTTTATCGCAAGCGATAATGCTGCTCATTGGCGCGTTAGCGGTGATCCTGATGCTGTGGATGGCGTCTGGCGGCGTTGGTGGCAATCCTCAACCCGGCGCGTTAATTGCCCTGTTTGTCTTCTGTGCGTTAGCTGCGTTTGAGGCTCTGGCGCCGGTGACAGGTGCATTTCAGCATCTGGGGCAAGTCATTGCCTCTGCAGTACGGATCACTGACTTAACGGATCAAAAACCGGAAGTCACCTTCCCTGATACCCAAACCCATGTTGCCGATCAGGTTTCCGTGACGTTACGTGATGTTCAGTTCACTTATCCTGAGCAATCACAGCAAGCTCTTAAAGGGATTTCCCTTCAGGCAAACGCCGGAGAACATATTGCGATTCTCGGTCGAACGGGATGCGGTAAATCAACACTGTTACAACTGCTGACTCGCGCATGGGACCCACAACAGGGCGAGATTTTGCTTAACGGTAGCTCTATAGCCAGCCTGAATGAAGCGACTCTGCGCCAGACCATCAGCGTTGTGCCACAGCGTGTACATCTGTTTAGCGCCACGCTGCGAGATAATCTGTTACTTGCAGCACCAGGCAGCAGTGATGAGGCTCTGGCGGAGATCTTGCGCCGCGTCGGTCTGGAGAAGCTGCTTGAAGACGCAGGACTCAACAGTTGGCTGGGTGAAGGTGGACGCCAACTCTCCGGTGGCGAACTGCGCCGTCTGGCTATCGCCCGTGCGCTATTACACGATGCGCCGCTGGTATTGCTGGACGAACCAACTGAAGGCTTAGATGCCACAACTGAAAGCCAGATCCTTGAATTACTTGCAGAAATGATGCGTGAGAAAACGGTGTTAATGGTCACCCATCGACTTCGCGGTCTCTCTCGTTTCCAGCAAATAATTGTGATGGACAACGGACAAATTATTGAGCAAGGTACTCACGCAGAACTGCTTGCCAGACAGGGGCGTTATTACCAGTTTAAGCAGGATTTGTGAGCTATTATTGAACGATCCGACTTGCGTAGTGGAGTTTTGCGGTCATGCGCCTGGTTCAGCTTTCTCGCCATTCAATAGCCTTCCCTTCCCCGGAAGGCGCATTACGTGAGCCTAACGGCTTGCTGGCGCTGGGGGGCGATCTAAGCCCTGCGCGTCTGTTAATGGCTTATCAACGCGGTATTTTTCCGTGGTTTTCTCCTGGCGACCCCATTCTGTGGTGGTCGCCCGATCCGCGCGCGGTATTATGGCCAGAATCACTGCATATTAGTCGCAGTATGAAACGCTTTCATAAACGCTCGCCCTATCGTGTCACAATGAATTACGCCTTTGGTCAGGTTATTGAAGGTTGTGCCAGCGATCGCGAAGAAGGAACCTGGATCACGCGCGACGTGGTTGAAGCCTACTACCGCCTGCACGAGTTGGGTCATGCCCACTCGATTGAAGTCTGGCGTGAAGACGAGCTTGTCGGCGGCATATATGGCGTGGCGCAGGGAACGTTATTTTGTGGTGAGTCGATGTTCAGCCGCATGGAAAATGCGTCCAAAACGGCGCTCCTGGTATTCTGCGAAGAATTTATCCATCACGGTGGCAAATTAATCGACTGTCAGGTGCTTAATGATCACACAGCTTCGCTTGGCGCCTGCGAAATTCCCCGCAGGGATTACCTCAATTATCTTAATCAAATGCGCCCGGAACGATTGCCGAATAACTTCTGGGTGCCACGGCAATTGTTTTCGCCTCAGAAATGAATGTTTTCGGCACATTTCTCTCCAGAGTGTTATAATTACGGTCGCAGAGTTGGTTACGCTCATTACTCCGCTGCCGATAAGGAATTTTTCGCGTCAGGTAACGCCCATCGTTTATCTCACCGCTCCCTTATACGTTGCGCTTTTGGTGCGGCTTAGCCGTGTGTTTTCGGAGTTATGTGCCAAACCTGTTTGTTGCGATTTAGCGCGCAAATCTTTACTTATTTACAGAACTTCGGCATTATCTTGCCGGTTCAAATTACGGTAGTGATACCCCAGAGGATTAGATGGCCAAAGAAGACAATATTGAAATGCAAGGCACCGTTCTTGAAACGTTGCCTAACACCATGTTCCGCGTAGAGTTAGAAAACGGTCACGTGGTTACTGCACACATCTCCGGTAAAATGCGCAAAAACTACATCCGCATCCTGACGGGCGACAAAGTGACTGTTGAACTGACCCCGTACGACCTGAGCAAAGGCCGCATTGTCTTCCGTAGTCGCTGATTGTTTTGCCGCCTGATGGGCGAAGAGAAAGAACGAGTAAAAGGTCGGTTTAACCGGCCTTTTTTGCGTCTGGAGTTAAGGAAGAAAATAAATATTGGGTTATGGATTTTATAACTGCCTGTGCGGTAGTGAACGATGATCCGTACCGGCTACGCCGGGCTTCGGCTTTCTAAGCTGCCTGTACGGCAGTGAACCGCGTGCTGAACAGCATGATTCATGATGCACGTTTCTAAGCTGCCTGTACGGCAGTGAACGCCCCACATCAGCGTTATTCGCTGGCAATCTGTTTCTAAGCTGCCTGTACGGCAGTGAACGTGTATCATCTTTACGACATCCAGCCTGTTCCTTTCTAAGCTGCCTGTACGGCAGTGAACCTGAGCTACCTGCCCGGCAGTGTAATGGATTATTTCTAAGCTGCCTGTACGGCAGTGAACTAAACGCATATCTGCATAAATTAGAGGAGCAGTTTCTAAGCTGCCTGTACGGCAGTGAACGCTCGTCGTCATAATACGCATCCTGGTTTGCCTTTCTAAGCTGCCTGTACGGCAGTGAACTTTTTCTTCATCGCTCAGGTCATCAGCGTCCATTTCTAAGCTGCCTGTACGGCAGTGAACGGCGCGCTCGCAAAATGGGAACCGCGCATTCATTTCTAAGCTGCCTGTACGGCAGTGAACTGGAATAATAACAAACTATCCGATTGATTTACTGTTAAAACTTACAAAATCTCCAATTCATACCCTTTTTCGAGGCATCAAAATAGTAATAAATAAAATCAATGCGTTACATCTCACCCTGAAAAAAGGGTCGATTAGAATGTCTTCAATCTCATATTTCCAGCGTAGCTTTTGATAAATAATTGCCCAGAGCATATACATTCACAATCCTGGACGGATGAACCGCATGAACAATGCATAACCAAACAAACCAATCTAAATAAATTCTTCTTGACCGTTTTACTCCAACTCCCTATAGTAGCGCCCCGTTGCCCCCATGAGGTCAGGCAGCAAAAATTTGGTGAGGTGTCCGAGTGGCTGAAGGAGCACGCCTGGAAAGTGTGTATACGGCAACGTATCCGGGGTTCGAATCCCCGCCTCACCGCCATATTTTAAGAAGAGCTCGTACGAAAGTACGGGCTTTTTTTTCGCATATAGATGGCTTCGTATACCTCCCAGCTCAATAACTCTCTCTCCAGGAAATGGTTTAGCAATAAAACTTTTTTAGCAAAGAAAACAACATCCCGGATATGAACAATTAATATCCAACACATCTTCTCAACGGCCAGGCCACACTAAAAAAAAGCCCAGCCGCACGGCCAGGCATCTTAATAATTGCAAAACATCAAAACCAGGGTATGGTTGCTGTTGCGCTTAATCCATAACTACTGAATTCCCCTTTAACCGGTTCTGCGCGCAAATCACCGTGCTGGATAAACAACTTGAACTGTTGCTGACTCGACAAACTCTTCATATTAAGAAAAGGTAAATCGGTCCGCTGTTCAGCTTGCGTCGCCAGTCGCTCAATCGCCTGTTCTTCAGTAAGCCAGCCTTTTTTCACTGAACGCCTTAACAGACGCTGTGGGTTACTTTTAACCTGCACACGACTTACCACTCGCCAGCCCTTTATTTCTGGAATGGGAGTGACAGGCGAACATTGGCAATAATCCGTAAGCCCTTTACGCCACGTTGAGTCTTCAAGCTCCTGCAATGCCGGGGCGCTACCATGTAAGCGTAAGCGCGCTCCTGGCGTAACGTTTATGTCCGGGAAACTCACGCCGATATCACCTTGCCCTCTTGCACCCAATGTCCGGTGCAATTTGGCAAATAACGCCGCCATCAACATTTCACTCGAAAATTCAGGATCGGGCAGAACACGGATCTCAAGATAGTGATCCATTGACAGCTCCTTATTCCGCTTTCTCACCAAAAACACCACCACGAATCAAGACAGCCATCACGTAGTGCTGCTGATCAACTTCCGGTTTGACGCCTTTAGTCACCAAATTATCCAGTAAGGTATAAAAATCGAGTTTTTCTTTTGGCTGACGACAAGCGACACCGCGACTGGTTACAGAACCATAAGGTTCCACAGCGATAGCTCCCAACTCATCAACCTTCGGATGCCAGGTATCAATGGTACGTAAAGCGTTGCCAATTTTTTGGGAGTGAATACCGGCAATGCCTGCAACCTGGTACAACACACGACTTTTGCTACTGTTACTGTCGAGCACCAGTTCCTGTGATGGGAAGACTTCTTGCCCGGCACCGAGGCGAACCTGTGTCTCAACCGTAAGCATGACCCACTCTTTTCCGCTTAACCCTTGTTCAATCGTTGCCGCCAGTTCTGTGACGCTACTCTGGCCTTGACCAAATTGACGTAAAGAGAAGTCATGGCTGTTAAAAGTCCATGAAGTATCATTCGCAGTAACTTTCACCAGGATCTGCTCAGCACCAATGCGGTTGCGCCACAAAAAACGACCATTTGCCAGATTCAGCGCATAGCGTAACGCCAGCTCTTTAAAGCCATGCTCGCTGATGTAACCTTCAATGACCTCAGAAAGCGCCTCCTGATAGGCCATATCATTACATACTGAAGGTGAAGATAAATTACCCAGCACTCGCAGCGTAAACACCACTTTTAGCGTATCTGCATCTACCGGAAGCGAAGCCACATCCACCCGTTGTAGGTTGGCTTTTTGGATTTCAGCATCCAGTTTGGTGGGGTCGCTGGCAATCGTATTTTTCAGGCGATTAGAGATGGTTCCGCGAACGGCTTTCTCCTGAATCTCAATAGGTTGCCATTCATTTCCTTGCCAGTTACCGGCATACATCACCGCATCAGAGGTTGCCAGTTTGCGTTCAAATGCCAGTACCGATGCTGTTTTTATTGCTACAGGAGCCTTTGCCATAATTATGTCCTTATTCTGAATCGTCATCTTCATGAGTTATAGGGTCGTCAACGAGTGGTATTGCCGAGCAATAGTATCCAGTGTCCGTTGTACGGTAGCGCCACATCAGCGGTTGCAGGTCAGTAATGCGATGTAATCCGCGCCATTCACCAATCCCATAAACGGCTTCGGCAAAAGCAAATGGCGTCACGGTGTCGCGCGCATTTTCAACTTCACCAGAGGCGTACACAGGAGAAATACGTTGGTAACCACACATTAATGGCACGAGGAAACCGGGCATTGGCTTCGGCTGGTATGTCCATTGTGCGGTATTGTCTTCAGCCGGGGATTCGGCCTGATATTTAATGGCGGCGAAATCGAGCCAGGCATCAAGCAACGATATGTCAGGATGTTGTTGGTGATGTTCAGCCAGCCATTCGCTGCGATCGTAAAGCGCGTAACCCGGCATTAAACGCCAGATGATTTTACGCAGTTGCTTTTCATCTTCTGGTGCATAAAAAAGCTGCGGATCGCGCATACTGACAATGCTGCCACCCGCCAGTTTATGGCTCTGGCAAAGCATTTTCAGATGGTCACACAGGGCTTTTCTACCGTATTCACCATTAGTAATTTCGCCATTACATTCAACAAGTAGAGAAACCGTCAGGTGCATACGCCCCTCTTCATTGAACGAGGCAGTTTTACCTTCTTTGGTTAATGGGTTACGGGTGAGAGCGAACTGAAAATCGCGCCCGGAACTGTACGCCTGAATATGCTGTTCATGGCTTACTACCCCGCAACCGGCAAAACTTACGCCAAATTCATCCACGACTTTGCGAGAAAGCGCATGAACATAGCCGAGAAAATGGGTCATCGCCGGGAATCCCCAGGTCAACCCGGAGACGGCGTTAGCGTTTTCTATGCGTATATGGGGTAACAAGAGCAGATAACTCATTTCAGTGCCTCCTGCAAAACAGTTTCCATTTCACGCATCCGTTGAGTGAACAGGGACTGACTACGCCACTCTCTTTGCTCGACAGCCCCCACATCGAAACTTGCTTTTTTCAGGCGATAGTTCAGCCAGCGCACGAAGTCATCAGCGACTATCCTCTGCCAGTCGTTTTTCTCACGCTCCAGTTTGAAAGCCTCATCTGACAAGCTTCGCCACGGGTCCAGCCAAAGCTGCTGGTGACGAGGTAATTCTGGTGATTGTGCTGACCACCCCTGCCATTTTTCTTGCTGAAAAGAGGATGCCTGCATGAAAAGCAAATCTATCAACTCATCAATATATTTCGCGCGCGCAGTACGAATATGAACATTGTTTATGTCAACTTTCAGTAAGTAGGTCATCCGGGCGATAGTGCCCGAAGCTGAGCGATTGAAATCACCGCGTAAGGCAAAAATACCGCGCATGTTTTGTGGTGCGCGCTCCTGCGTCGTCCAGGTGGGGGGCATTGATGGCAACAACCAGATACGACCACCACGAACACTGTTGAGCAGAGAAATATTCTGCGGTTTTGTGCCGCCAAAATGCATTTCGGCAAGATTAGGGAAACGAATATCTGGCTGTGAGTGCCATTTACCCGCCTTGCGGGCATCGCGAATGGCTTTCGATTCCTCGCTAAAACGCACGGCAATTAGTTTTTCATGCATCGCCTGCGCCAGTGAACTGGAAAACAGAGGGCATAAAAGGTGATAGCCATCATCGACAGGGAAATAGATTTGTTTTGCCAGTTTATGGCTGACAGGCTGAGCAAGTGTCCATGCCTGACGAAACCCTGCAATCCACTGCGCCAGTTGAGCTTCATCCTCTGCAAACGTGCTTAATGCCTGATAATCGCCACGCTTAAGACTGGCAAGCAATGAATCTCCATTGACATCGGTTTGTAGCAGTTTTGCAACGTCCAGTGCGGCGGCGTTACCAATGGCGTCAGTGGCGACTTTCGCCAACGATGCTGTGTTTAAATAGCTTTCGTTAGCGGAGGTGTCCAGATAAAAGCTGCTGGCTTTAGAATCACCATGACTAAATTTAGCACCATGAGTGACTAACTTAATTTGCCCGGCACGCTTCGCCGCATCCGTTAACCAGTTACGTGGCAGGTAGCGTGCTTCAAGTTCCTGCCGTTCCTGAGCGATGGCGCTGGCATCATCGCCCTGCTCTAGCC
Organism: Escherichia sp. MR; assembly: GCF_005280595.1. Taxonomy (NCBI): domain Bacteria; kingdom Pseudomonadati; phylum Pseudomonadota; class Gammaproteobacteria; order Enterobacterales; family Enterobacteriaceae; genus Escherichia; species Escherichia sp. MR. The sequence goes on from NZ_SZVK01000039.1 coordinate 26,972, forward strand.
TCTTTGCTGCTTCTTTTTCAAAGGCATCGATTTTGGGTTGCCTTCGCGAAGCGATGTAGTCAGTTATAAAATCTACTAAATTGTTGTTCAAACGATTCCCTCCTTGCCCCTTCACGGGGCGCGAAACACCCCTAACCATGGGTGATAATGCCAGCCGTTGAGCACATCTTCGTCACAGACGGGTACTCTCACTTCAGCAAACCTTTCTCCGACACGATTAATCTCACAACTGTGCTCAACAGCCAGATCCAACAAAACTTGTTGGTAATCCATCATGCCCCAGCAAGCAACGCCGCTGGCGCATATCACTTCTTCTCGTTTGAAATTCCCCTGCTCTTTACGCTCGTTGTCGCCCATGCGGGAATAGAAACTCGCTTTACTTTCTTCGTCATCCATATGCAGAAAAAACACCGCTTCCGGTAACGACGAATAACGAAAAGGCGTCTGGCGCTGCATCCAGCCGTTCCAGCTTAGCGGTGCGCGCCACCATTGCGCAGCTACCACATGTTTGCTTTTACTACTCATCAACTCGGTGAATAAACGACTATGCTCAAGTTCCGCCAGTTTATTTTCATTATTGGCAGGTAAGATCCGTGGTAAGGCATTAATCGTCCGGTAGTCCGTGAGTGGTATCAGCTCGCAAATATCATGGCTATTCAGCACGCGATCTTTTGTTTCGAAACCCGGTTTACAAAATGCGGGGCATTTTTTCTGCAATGCTTTGATATTGCTCCAAAAAATAACCAGATTCTCACTGGTTGGCACATTTCTGCGGTGGCGTTGAATACGTCCGGCAAATTGAATAATCGAACGCATAGAACTCGGTTCAATAATTCCCCAGTCCGCATCCCAGTCACGCCCCACTTCTATAACCGATGTGCCCAACACCACAAAAATATGGTGCGATTCCGGACTTTTATGTAAGGCTTCAGCGATATCCTCGTTTTTCCAGAAATCATCTTCTCTATGACGAGTAAAAGCGCGATCCAGCCGCTTCTCAATATTTGAACGTACCGCCAGCGGATGTCGGGAGTGGTAAACGCAATAATGAATGCAGACATCTTCTGGTGAAGGAATGGTAATCAGAGCTTTGGCCACCGCGACCAGAGAATTAATATTGGCGAAGCGCACCAGACCCAGCGAAACAGTTTTGCCGCTTTCGTGTTGCTGGCGATGCGCCTGATGCAACTTCAGCATTTGCTCATGTACCGTCTGAGCCACGCTTTCGATAACATCCTGAATCGCGCTTGATGGGGATGAAATCGAAGCTATACGCCCGAAATGCAGTCGTTCTTTTTCAGCCAACATTAACGCTCGTCGCGCAACAAACTTTTTGTGCGTCTCACGAAAAGTAGCGCCATCACCAATTTGTGTGGCATCGGCATCTTTTTCATCAAACCAGGCACAGCAGATATTGACGGGTCTGCCGTTCGTACCGCATGACGCCTGCCACATTTTGCGCCCGGCAAGATAAGCCGCGAACAGAGCCTGAATCAAATCTGGCGGCAACGTCGCGGAAGAAAGTAATACCCGCGTTCCCAACATTCCGGCCCAGTTCATCAGACGACATACTGCATAGAGATCGGCAATATCAAAATCGTCAGGTTCATCGAGCACTAAATCACTGGTTAACAGACGCAACATCGCCGGAAGCTGTTTCCCGCCACGCACACCTTCGGTCGCGGAAATAAGATGATCAATCGTTGCTACCAGAATCGGTGCGCTTACTAACTCCTTAAGTTTGCTGTCATCCTTCAACCATTTTTCCAGCGCCCCGGTATGAAGACTGCCTTCGTATTTAACAAACTGTTGCTCCTCTGCCAGCGACTCTTGCGAAGCACTTCCACAATCATTGTCTGTTTTTTCCTGCTGCCAGAGTTGTTTGACTGCCGCCGAACCAATCAGTACAGCCAGCTCATCCTCACCGAGTCCAAGCCGGCTGCGCAGAGCATCACCCGTTTGTAAAGTCAGCGTACGTAATCCCAATGCGATGGTAAAACGACACCCTTCACGCTCATCAGCAAGCGCATACATAATGCGGGCGTTAGCAAAGGTTTTACCGCACCCCGTCGAGGCCATATTGACACCGAAAAAACCATCTTCCCGACTGCGTTCACGTAACGCACGCGCCACATCCCAGGCTTTGTCCTGCCAGCGATATTTCGCATCTGTAGCTCGCTGGTTAAAACCTTTATGTCGGGCAATTGCCGGAAGCGATGCCCGTGTGTGCATCAGTTGCCGCCCAAGCAAATACGCATGATGCGCGACGCCCACAAGATGCTCATCTACCCGTTGTTTGAGCGTGCCGCTCTGCCGATCGCTATTTGCCCAGACGATATAATTCGGATCTTGCCATTTTTGCTGCGCGTCGTTAGATGAATAGTAGTGATCGGCAAGCATCAGGCAAAAACGCGCCATATGTAATGGAAACAGTTGCTCCATCAGCCCCCACTCCTTTAAAGCGACTGCGTTACGCGCCCGACGGGCAATCTGACGCGCTTTTTCTCGCCAGCTCGCGCTTTGAAGCGGCGTTCCTGACGGAAACTGCCAGACTTGCTCGAAATCATGAGGTGACCAGTCATTCTTACGGTGGTTAACGGCATTCCAGTCAGCATTGAGTTGCTTCTCCAGCCAACTTTCACAGCCTTTGCATGATTGTTCCGGTTGTGGCGAAAGATTCTCCGGCATTCGATGATGGGAAAGGATCAACCAGCCTACCGTTTTGGCGAGTGGTTGCAGCGAACTGAATGGACTATTGGAAAAATGAGGCGTGTCCTTTTGCAGGCGCTCAAGAATCGCGGTTTCATCATCTGCCGTTAATTCCCCAAGTTTTTCCAGCCACACATCATCTGACTGCTTACCGACAAAAGCCTGAAAAAGCCGCAGCGAAATCCACTCATGCCGGTAAGGTTGATAACTTCGTGCACTCTTTTTGGTCAGGCTTTGCTGAAAGCTGCGTCCTGCTTTACCAAAATCATGAAATAACCCAGCAATAGCCGCCAGCAGCGCAATGCTTTCCGCGCACTGCCAGCGATGTTCTTCTTTGTTCACCAGGCTGGTTTGCGTTGTTCGATTTGTGGGAACGCGGCCTTGAGCATTAAAGCGACGAATATTGCCGACAATCCACATCAGCTCCGTTTGCCCATTCTTCTTCAGCCAGTGACAAGCAACCGCTGTGTTTCGTCTTGCCGTTTTGCGCAGTAAACGGCGTAAAGTGTTAACACCTTCCTGAGTAATCACCGTTTGCCATGCGGCATCACCTGTGCGTTCGGCAAACTGATCAATAATACGGCAACTCTCAACACGAGCATTTTTTGTGCATCGCGAAATAATCAGGACGTTCATTGGTCACCCTTAGCCAGTGCCTGAGCCGTTTCCTGCAGAGAGGTGATCATGACATCCAGCGCATCCGCTTGTTGAAAGATATTGATGCAGCGTTGACGAAACTCCTGAGCATTCTCTCCCGCCATTGCGGCGATAAATGCTTGTGGCATAACAAGGGCATCTTTAATCAGATCGGCAAGGTCAAAAACAAGCCCACCGCGACGTGTTTTACCGTGCATTACCGCTAAACCGTGGGGAATACCTGTTACCCACGCCGCCACTGCCGCCAGGCCATAGGCCAGATAATTCCCTTGATCGAGGAAACGGTTGGCCATATCAATCCCACCGCCCCGTTTTGCGCGGGTGAAATTGCCATAGCCCACTGTTTGACTGACCATTTTGTATAACGCCCTGGTCATTTTGGCTTCTACGAGCATAAGCTGCGTATGGTTTTCTGCCGCGTCTATTTCTTCGCGAGTACGATTTATCAAGGTCTGGAGCACGCTGGTATCAGGTTGAAATGCGTGTTCACGCTGCATTTTCGCGCTGGTCCAGTGCTTATCAATATGTGTCAGGCGGATTAACTGAAAACGTTTCGCGGCGGCAAGTCGTTTGTCTTCAATAAACCAGAAAGAAACCCATTGCTGAAGGTACTCGGTAGGACGATATTCGCTTTGTGGGCTGAGCCAGGAGACATCAACATCTACTTCATTGGCGGAGTAAAGCGGTGTGCCATCCGTACCACAAAATCCTACCATCACCCCCGCATGGGCAAATTCACGCATCGCCGCCTGGGTAACGGAAGTTCCCATCCCCAACATCAACGCCGTGGTATTCGCAATAGGGATATTCCAGTAGTACGACTCCTTACCTTCACTGGTAACATATTCCACTCGCCCACCATTCACCTGCACCCGGCATTTTTCCAGATAATAAATATTGGCGCGTTTGGAGTGGAGAATAGTTTTGAGGTCAGAAGGAGTAAGGTAATTTGAAGACATAAACACATCCTGTGATTATTTTTGTTTTAAGGCGTTAGGATTAGTACAACATTGATTTCTGTGCAGGAAATTGATTTCTGTCGCAATTATTACAATTGTTATTGTGTGCTAAGGCTAATGTTTTGACGTTGAGAGCATCATGATATGACCAAACGTCTACCATTACGTATTGTGAAACTGCCTGTACGGCAGTGAACAATCTTCCGCTTCTCTCCACCAGAGAGTGTCTTTTCTAAGCTGCCTGTACGGCAGTGAACCTCATTAGCGCGCGTTCGCGAGCGATTAATGATTTCTAAGCTGCCTGTACGGCAGTGAACGCACACTGGACGAAAAACGCAGCGCGGCATTCTTTCTAAGCTGCCTGTACGGCAGTGAACGAGCCAGACCTGCAACCGCCGGTAGCCAGAGCTTTCTAAGCTGCCTGTACGGCAGTGAACGCAACCACCGTTGATCTCGCAGATATTCAATCTTTCTAAGCTGCCTGTACGGCAGTGAACCGAAGAAGCGGAAGAACTGGCACGGATTGCACTTTCTAAGCTGCCTGTACGGCAGTGAACGGTCTTTTTGCCAGTGCTGATGCCGACATAGCTTTCTAAGCTGCCTGTACGGCAGTGAACGAAAAAGCGGCGGCTGACAAAGCGGCACAGCATTTCTAAGCTGCCTGTACGGCAGTGAACATAACGAACCCATGACATTTACTGAGCGCAAATTTCTAAGCTGCCTGTACGGCAGTGAACGCGGCGTGTAACGATTACGAAGACTCCCGCAATTTCTAAGCTGCCTGTACGGCAGTGAACGGGATTGCTGTAACAGATTTACCCGCCAGTACTTTCTAGGCTGCCTGTACGGCAGTGAACGTAACAGCAAACGTGGGTTTCGAACTGTGGGACTTTCTAAGCTGCCTGTACGGCAGTGAACATGATCGACATTGCCCCTTGTTTGACGGTCACTTTCTAAGCTGCCTGTACGGCAGTGAACAAGGATTTCAGTTGTCGGGTCTTCGGCGTAGCTTTCTAAGCTGCCTGTACGGCAGTGAACAGTTGCACGGAACTCATTCCCGGCCGCTTATCTTTCTAAGCTGCCTGTACGGCAGTGAACACTTTTTGCACATTTACTTTTCTGTATTTTTTTCTAAGCTGCCTGTACGGCAGTGAACGATATGTGACTCTCGATGCGGCAGGTACACCATTTCTAAGCTGCCTGTACGGCAGTGAACACGCTCGGCGCTAATCACGCGGCCCTCAGTGACTTTCTAAGCTGCCTGTACGGCAGTGAACCATCTTTTCGAGATGGCTATTCGTTATTGCGTGTTTCTAAGCTGCCTGTACGGCAGTGAACATATATCGCGCTGCAAGGCAACGACGTTATCCTTTCTAAGCTGCCTGTACGGCAGTGAACTCAAATACTACACGTTTAGCCCGTTGTTAATAAAGTAAAACTATCCAATTTCCCTGCTGCCACCCTTTTTTATCCTTGCCTTCCAGCAGCGTTAATTATCAATAAGTTACAGCAACCATAAAAATTAGGGTTACAACCGCCCTCACCTCACAAACAAAAAAGTCCGTAACCCCATACAGGATTACGGACTTTATCAACCTACTTAAAAGGCTTTACACCATCAGATTAATGCGCTGCTTCCGCCTTGTGCTTTTGCGCACTCTGGAACCCGTAGGTCAGCTCATTTTTCTCTTTATCCAGTGCAACAGTGACCTGGCCGCCGTCCACCAGCGAGCCAAACAGCAGTTCGTTAGCGAGCGGTTTTTTCAGGTTGTCCTGAATGACGCGAGCCATCGGACGTGCACCCATTGCCCGGTCGTAACCTTTCTCGGCCAGCCAGTTACGTGCTTCCTGACTCACTTCCAGAGAAACTCCTTTTTGATCCAGCTGAACCTGCAACTCGACGATGAATTTATCCACCACCTGATGGATTACGTCGGTTGACAGATGATCGAACCAGATAATGTTGTCGAGACGGTTACGGAACTCTGGCGTAAAGATCTTCTTGATCTCTTCCATCGCATCGGTGCTGTTATCCTGGTGGATAAGGCCAATAGATTTGCGCTCGGTTTCACGTACCCCGGCGTTGGTGGTCATCACCAGCACCACGTTACGGAAATCTGCCTTGCGTCCGTTGTTATCGGTCAGCGTGCCATTGTCCATCACCTGCAACAGAATGTTGAATACGTCCGGATGCGCTTTCTCGATTTCGTCCAGCAGCAGCACCGCGTGCGGATGTTTGATCACCGCATCGGTCAGCAGACCACCCTGATCAAAACCAACGTATCCCGGAGGTGCACCAATCAGGCGGCTGACGGTATGACGCTCCATATACTCGGACATATCAAAGCGTAAAAGCTCAATGCCCAGGGCTTTGGAAAGCTGTACCGTCACCTCGGTTTTCCCGACCCCAGTTGGACCAGCAAACAGGAACGAACCGACCGGTTTATGTTCGTGGCCTAAACCCGCACGCGCCATCTTGATAGCCTCAGTCAGCGCCTCAATGGCTTTATCCTGACCGAAGACCAGCATTTTCAGGCGATCACCGAGGTTTCTCAGCGTATCGCGGTCACTCTGAGAAACGCTCTTCTCTGGAATACGCGCAATACGGGCTACCACGGACTCAATATCCGCCACATTGACCGTTTTCTTGCGCTTGCTTACCGGCATCAGGCGTGCGCGAGCGCCCGCTTCGTCGATAACGTCAATCGCTTTATCCGGCAGATGACGATCGTTTATGTATTTCACCGCCAGCTCTACCGCCGCACGCACCGCTTTCGCGGTATAACGCACGTCGTGGTGCGCTTCGTACTTCGGTTTCAGGCCGTTGATGATTTGAACAGTTTCTTCGATCGACGGTTCAGTAATATCAATTTTCTGGAAGCGACGCGCCAAAGCACGGTCTTTCTCGAAAATGTTGCTGAACTCCTGATAGGTTGTCGAACCAATTACGCGAATTTTACCGCTGGAGAGCAACGGTTTGATCAGGTTAGCTGCATCCACCTGACCGCCAGAGGCTGCACCTGCGCCGATGATGGTGTGGATCTCATCAATAAACAGGATGCTGTTTGTATCCTGCTCAAGTTGTTTAAGCAATGCTTTGAAACGTTTTTCAAAGTCGCCGCGATATTTGGTGCCCGCTAACAGAGAACCGATATCGAGGGAGTAAATCGTACAGTCAGCCATCACTTCCGGTACATCGCCCTGAACAATACGCCAGGCAAGACCTTCCGCAATGGCGGTTTTACCGACGCCAGACTCCCCGACCAGCAGCGGGTTGTTTTTACGGCGGCGACAGAGAACCTGAATGGCGCGCTCCAGTTCCTTCTCACGACCAATCAGCGGGTCGATTCCTCCCACGCGTGCAAGCTGGTTCAGGTTAGTCGTGAAATTCTCCATACGGTCCTCCCCACCAGCTTGTTCTTCACTGCTCGGCTGGTTTCCTGGTTCAGAAGACTGAGATGGCTCGTCTTTACGCGTGCCATGAGAAATAAAGTTCACCACATCGAGACGGCTGACTTCATGTTTGCGCAACAGATACGCCGCCTGTGACTCCTGTTCGCTAAAGATAGCAACCAGAACATTCGCACCGGTAACCTCACTGCGACCGGAGGACTGAACATGGAAGACCGCACGTTGCAGTACACGCTGAAAACTCAGCGTCGGCTGTGTGTCGCGCTCCTCTTCACTGGCAGGCAGAACGGGTGTGGTTTGTTCAATAAAGGCTTCCAGTTCCTGACGGAGCGCCACCAGATCCACGGAACATGCTTCCAGCGCCTCCCGAGCAGACGGATTACTGAGCAATGCCAGTAACAAGTGCTCGACGGTCATAAACTCATGACGGTGCTCGCGCGCTCTGGCGAAAGCCATGTTTAAACTGAGTTCCAGTTCTTGATTGAGCATAGGCACCTCCCCCAATTTTTATGCCTGCATTCAGGCTTTTTCCAGCGTACACAGCAATGGATGCTCGTTCTCCCTCGCGTACTTGTTCACCATCGCCACTTTGGTTTCTGCAACCTCGGCGGTAAAGACTCCGCAAATGGCCTTCCCCTGGTAGTGAACAGCGAGCATCAATTGCGTTGCACGTTCTACATCATAAGAAAAGAATTTTTGTAACACGTCAATAACAAACTCCATCGGAGTGTAATCATCATTGACTAATATCACTTTATACATAGATGGCGGTTTTAGCGCGTCACGCACTTTTTCTTCCGCCAGTTGATCAAAGTCCAGCCAGTCGTTCGTTTTACCCATTGTCAGTTATCATCTTCGGTTACGGTTATCGGCAGAACGCTCTGCCGCTGACAAGAGCTTATTTGCCTGACCAATCTACTCCACATAATAGATAAGTATCATCTATCGTTGGCATCAGCGACATCAGTCACATTACTGTCAATAGCGTTAACTGCTTCAAATTTTTGATGCATACCTACCCCCTGGCCCCTGTCAAACGCTTGACGACTCGCCCTATTTCTCTAAATTGTATTTCTAGAGTTGGCGAGGTTTTGAACTGCCCCCTCTCTGACCCCGGTTTATTCCATCTTACTTGTATAAGATTTGCGAAGGATGTCGAAGCATGGAAAAGGGTACTGTTAAGTGGTTCAACAATGCCAAAGGGTTTGGTTTCATCTGCCCTGAAGGCGGCGGCGAAGATATTTTCGCTCATTATTCCACCATCCAGATGGATGGTTACAGAACGCTAAAAGCTGGGCAATCCGTTCAGTTTGATGTCCACCAGGGGCCAAAAGGCAATCATGCCAGTGTTATTGTGCCCGTCGAAGTAGAAGCGGCAGTCGCATAGCTCTTCTGTCTCATTGTGTACATCCTACAGGCAAAATGCCAGCCCGATCGGCTGGCATTTTTATCTCAAATACTACTCTCGCGCCAGAGCATCCACTGGATCCAGCCGTGCCGCATTTCTCGCAGGCAGCCAGCCGAATAAAATCCCGGTAATGGTCGAGCAAAGAAACGCCAGCAGCAGCGCCAACGGAGAAAAGCCAATTTCCCAGCCGGGTAAAAAAAGCTGCAAGGTGAAAGCGATTAACAGCGAAAGAGAGATCCCTAACGCGCCACCCACCAGACAAACCAGCACGGCTTCGATCAGAAACTGTTGCAGTACATCGCTGGCTCGCGCACCCACAGCCATGCGAATGCCAATTTCCCGCGTTCGCTCGGTCACTGACACCAGCATAATGTTCATTACACCAATGCCTCCAACCACCAGCGAAATCACCGCCACCAGCGTCAGAAACAGTTGTAAAGTACGTGTGGTCTTTTCGACGGTTTTCAAGACGCCGTCCATGTTCCAGGTGAAGAAATCCTTTTTGCCGTGACGCAGCGACAACAAACGCGTCAGTTGCTGTTCCGCCTCGGCGCTGTCAAAGCCTTCTTTCACTCTTACGGTAATTGAGTTAAGCCACGACTGTCCCATAACTCGCCCGGACATCGTGCTGTAAGGCAACCACACGCGCAGCACTTTACTGCTACCAAACATCGACTGTTTTTCTTCCGCTACGCCGATGACCCTCGCTGGCATATTACCAACCAGAATCACCTCGCCAACCACATCCGCTTTATGCGGGAAAAGCTGACGGCGGGTATTACTGTCGAGAACGACGACCTGCGCGCGACCGTTGAGTTGCTCCTGATTAAAGGTGTTGCCTTCGCTGAAGGTCATGCCATAGACATTGAAATAATCGCCGCTCACGCCATTGGCACTGGCAGCTACATCAACATTGTTATAACGCAGGCGCAGGTTTTGCGAGACAGCGGGGGTGGCAGAGGCGACCCACGGTTGTTTTTGAATAGCGATTAAGTCGTCGTATTTAAGCGCCTGTTGATATTGCGGATCGTCATCGCCAAAATCTTTCCCGGGATAGACATCAATAGTATTCGTACCAATAGAACGAATATCCGCCAGCACCATTTGTTTGGCGGCGTCGCCCACCACGACAATAGAAACCACCGACGCAATACCGATAATAATCCCCAGCATGGTCAGTATAGTACGCATTTTATTCGCTGCCAGCGCCCGCCACGCCATCGTCAGCGCCTCGTTAAAACCGCTGACAAACTGCCGCCAGCCAGACGCCGTTTTGACTACAGGCTCCGTCCCGCCAGCAACATTCTCCTTTTCAATAGCGGGCGGATTGCGCACGATTTCGCCGTCGCGAATTTCGATCACCCGCTCGGCCTGAGCAGCGACCTGCGGATCGTGGGTGACAATAATCACCGTGTGCCCGCGATCGCGTAACTGATGCAGGATCGCCATGACCTCTTCGCCAGAATGGCTGTCCAGTGCGCCGGTCGGTTCATCGGCAAGGATCACCTGCCCGCCGTTCATCAATGCCCGCGCGATACTGACGCGCTGTTGCTGACCGCCGGAAAGCTGCGCAGGGTAATATTCTGTGCGGTCTTCCAGCCCCAGTCGTTGCAGTAACTCCTGGGCGCGTAGCAGTCGCTGTTTCCTCTCAAGACCGGCATAGACGGCGGGTACTTCAACGTTCTGCTCGGCGGTTAAATGCGAAAGCAAATGGTAACGCTGGAAAATAAAGCCAAAATGCTCGCGGCGCAGTTGCGCCAGCGCATCGGCGTCCAGTGTGGCAACATCCTGACCGGCAACGCGATAGGTGCCGCTGGTGGCTTTATCCAGGCAGCCGAGAATATTCATCAGGGTCGATTTACCAGAACCCGAAGCGCCGACAATCGCCACCATCTCACCGGCATAAATATCAAGGCTGATGCCCTTCAGCACCTCGACCTGCTCATCCCCAGCGGGATAGCTGCGGCGAATATCCTTCAATTCGAGCAAAGGCGTCATTGCGCAGCTCCTGGCTTGGCCTCACCAATCACCACTTCATCGCCCGCTTCCAGCCCTTTGACAATCTCAACATCGGTATCGTTACGTGCGCCAATCGTCACTTCACGCTCGCGTGTTTCACCATTACGCAACAATTTAACCTTATAACGATTATCACCAACCGGATCGCCTAACGCTGACAGAGGGATCGTCAGCACGTTTTTCACATCGGTGAGCTGAATATGAACCTGTGCGGTCATATCCAGTCGCAGCAAACCATTGGGGTTTGGGACTTCAAAACGGGCATAGTAGAAAATGGCGTCGTTAACCTTTTCCGGCGTCGGTAGCACGTCTTTAATCTGCCCTTCGTAGCGCGTCAGCGGATCGCCAAGCACCGTAAACCAGGCTTTTTGCCCCGGCTTCAGGTGGATGACGTCCGCTTCAGAAACCTGCGCTTTTACCAGCATGGTGCTCATATCCGCCAGCGTCAGAATGTTCGGTGCTTGTTGTGCGGCAATCACCGTCTGACCTTGCAGAGTGGTGATTTGCGTGACTTCCCCAGCCATCGGGGCAACGATGCGGGTGTAATCAAGATTGGTTTTAGCGGTGTCGAGAGAGGCCTGATTGCGCTTGATTTGCGCGTCAATAGTGCCGATTTGCGCCTGTTTCACAGCCATCTCCGTCGCGGCGGTGTCGAGATCCTGTTGTGAAACCGCCTGCGTTTGCGCCAGACGTTGTTGACGTGAATACGTCACCCGCGCCAGTTTCAACTCCGCTTCCGCCTGTTGCCGCTGCGCGCGCAGCTCCATCAGTGTTGCTTCCACTTCCTTGATCTGGTTTTCAGCCTGCTCAGGATCAATAACCCCTAAAAGCTGATCTTTTTTAACTTTATCGCCAATCGCCACCGACAGCGTTTTCAACTGACCGCTAACCTGCGCGCCCACGTCAACCTTACGCAGCGCGTCCAGCTTTCCGGTCGCCAGTACGCTTTGCTGCAAATCACCGGGGCGAACAATCAGTGTCTGATAAGTCGGCACGGGCGCGTTGAGAATTCTCCATAACGCAATCAGCCCGGCGATGACTATCACCAGCGCAATAACGTAACGTTTCTTCACGGTTCTCCGATTTTTCATAAATATTCTGAATACTCCATATGCCAATCCGGGTCATCAACTTCAACGAAATATCAACAAAACCCTAAAATTTACGTTAGTAATCACACTATTGATGTTTGGTTAAGATACGCAATGGTGAAATCGGCGTCATGTACAACCATTGATTTCATGAATATGTCGCAGCTAACTGAACGGTCCTTTACGCCATCTGAATCTCTCAGCAGCCTGTCTCTTTTTCTTAGTCTGGTACGCGGACAGTGTCGACCAGGTAAATTCTGGCACCGACGTAGCTTTCGTCAGAAATTTTTGCTGCGCTCGTTGATTATGCCGCGCTTAAGCGTTGAATGGATGAACGAACTATCCCACTGGCCTAATCTCAATACGCTGTTAACACGCCAGCCGCGACTGCCTGTTCGTCTGCATCGCCCTTACCTTGCCGCCAATCTTAGCCGTAAGCAATTACTCGAGGCGCTACGTTACCATTATGCATTGCTGCGTGCGTGTATGTCGGCAGAAGAATTCAGCTTATATTTGAATACCCCCGGCCTGCAACTGGCGAAGCTGGAAGGTAAAAATGGTGAGCCGTTCACGCTTGAGCTGACCATGATGATCTCAATGGATAAAGAAGGTGACAGCACAATCCTGTTCCGCAACAGTGAAGGTATTCCTCTGGCAGAGATCACTTTTACCCTGTGTGAATATCAGGGGAAAAGAACGATGTTTATTGGTGGACTGCAAGGTGCGAAATGGGAAATTCCGCATCAGGAAATTCAGAATGCGACGAAAGCCTGCCACGGGCTATTCCCAAAACGCCTCGTGATGGAAGCGGCCTGTCTGTTTGCCCAACGTTTGCAGGTAGAGCAGATTATTGCCGTCAGCAATGAAACGCATATTTACCGCAGCCTGCGTTATCGCGATAAAGAAGGCAAGATCCACGCTGATTACAACGCTTTCTGGGAATCGGTTGGCGGCGTATGTGATGCTGAACGCCATTACCGCCTTCCGGCACTGATAGCACGAAAAGAAGTTGCCGAAATCGCCAGTAAAAAACGAGCTGAATACCGTCGGCGCTATGAGATGCTCGACGCCATTCAGCCACAGATGGCAACGATGTTTCGCGGTTAATCTGCCCGACCGCGCGCCAGCCACAGCACGCGTGAGAACATTTTTTTCAGCAGCGTCGGTACGGATTCCACACCACGACGGCCGGCCTCCATTGCCACTTCAATGGCAAGATCGGGTTTGGAAGAGCGATGGATCGCCTTCGAGATAATTTTGCGCAGATTCATCGGCACATTTTCCGGGATCTGCGCCACGCGGTGGAACACATCGGAAAATCCCTGGCGATACATAAAATGTTCCATATCCAGCGCCGGTAACGCCGTTAAATGTTCTCGTTCAGCTTCCCGATCGTTATTCAACAGGCTGCGTACCGTAGCGGCATATTTCTTCCCTGCTTCATCGCCATCGACCAGTACATGCCATTCAATCCCCATTCGCCGGGCAAATTTAACCAGTGGCTTTAGCCCGGACTGGGCAAATTCAATGACCTTGATCCCTTCGGCATCGAAATGGTGTCCACACTGGCGCGCCAGTTCATTGATAACCCAGGTTTCTGTTTCCCCTTCCACCAGCAACCAGCAGCGAGCAAACAGCGATGACGGACGATTAAAACGAATATGAAAGGATATGCGTCGGCTATCTTCAGTACTCAAGCCACTCGGCCCCAGACGCCAGGCGGCAACGCGAGAAGATTCACGCACTAGACGGCAAACATGCTCTACCGGTGTTAACGAAAGCAGCTCGCCAGAGTTGGTTGTAGCAATACGTTGCAATGGCAGAAGATTCAGCAGATGCCAGGCAACGGAAAGCATAATGGGGTGTAAACGGGTTTCTGGATCTTCTATCAGCAATAATGGACGGGCGTCTTTATCCAGCCGTAATGTACCTTTTGCCTGCAATAAAGTGGCAAACAGGCCGAGCAAAATAACCCTATACGAGCGACCTCCGGGCCGGTCAATCATCCGGTTGATGATATCCAGATATCGCCAGCTTCGTTGCTCATTGCTGGCTCGCCGCCGCATTAAACGATATCTCGCCTGTCCGGCTCCCTGCTCAGAGAAATAATGCTCAAGCAGTTGCACCATTGCCGAAAGTCCCTGACGAATCTGCCCATCAGAGAGATTTTGTGGATGCGAGGATAACTCACGGGCGAGGAAATCGAGCTGGCGTGCGGTGACTTCCACATTGGGGACATTTGGCACCGTGCCACTACGAATACGGCGCATAAAACGGGCATCACGCAAGCGCAGCACCGGCATTAAACGCACCAGATGGCGTGCCTGATCGTTAATATCCTCGACATCAATCGGATGTCCGTCTTTATCGAGAAAACTGCGGAGTGTCATCACACTGCCGTCTTCCGCACTCTCCCCTTCCAGGCGATAAAAAATACGGTGATAGCCATCGGCGCACGGCGTCCAGCACGCTTCCAGCGGACGATAGCGGCGCACCCGATGCCGGCCTGGCAGCGATTCGCGGAAGGTCAAAATGATATGCAGATGATGTTCCCGCCCATTGATATCTCCCGTCGGAAACCAGAAATCGTCGCGCTCAAAATGGTAGAGATCTGACTCTGGCGATAACAGCAGGGTTAAAGCGTCCAGCAAGCTGGATTTACCCCACGCGTTCTCCCCAATCAGGACATTGTTTTGTTCCAGCATCAACGATAAACGGTTGATACCGCGAAAACCCACAATTTCAACGCGCTCAAGAATCATATCCCCTCCAGAAATATGTTATTTATCTTCTACTCCGGCAGTATAACGAGAAAGACGGTGACAATACGTGATGACAGCACAATTAAGCATGGCAAATGACTGAAAAATGAGCGAATAATTGTGTTATATACCCTCTTAACGATCCCCCCGAAAAAACAACGAAATCAAATAATTAGCTTATGAATTATTTTTGTTACCACCAAAGGCTTAATTCAGTTGTTTGCACTACAATGTCAATCAGGCAAATGACTATATGAGGGAACTGACTATTGCCCTAAATCAAAATTACTGGATTTATTTATCTGGCGAATGACTCGCCTTCGTTTTTAAAATACCCACGCATTATTTCTGTCGTCACTTTTTTACGACGACCCTATAAAACGACCATATTTTTCACAGGGTCAATTTTTAATTGAGGTGGATATGTTCAGAAAATTAGCAGCTGAATGTTTTGGTACTTTCTGGCTTGTATTTGGTGGCTGCGGTAGCGCAGTGCTGGCAGCAGCGTTCCCGGAATTAGGCATTGGTTTTGCTGGTGTCGCGCTGGCTTTTGGTCTGACCGTACTGACCATGGCCTTCGCTGTCGGTCATATTTCTGGTGGTCATTTTAACCCGGCAGTCACTATTGGTTTATGGGCTGGCGGTCGTTTCCCGGCAAAAGAAGTCGTTGGCTATGTGATTGCCCAGGTTGTCGGCGGTATTGTGGCGGCGGCATTGCTGTATTTAATTGCCAGCGGCAAAGCTGGATTTGACGCGGCAGCCAGCGGTTTTGCTTCTAACGGTTATGGCGAGCATTCACCGGGCGGTTATTCCATGCTTTCTGCACTGGTGGTTGAACTGGTACTGAGTGCGGGTTTCCTGCTGGTGATCCACGGTGCAACCGACAAATACGCTCCGGCGGGTTTTGCACCCATTGCCATTGGTCTGGCATTAACACTGATTCACTTAATCAGTATTCCGGTGACTAACACTTCCGTTAACCCGGCGCGCAGTACTGCGGTTGCTATCTTCCAGGGCGGTTGGGCATTAGAACAACTGTGGTTCTTCTGGGTGGTGCCAATTGTCGGCGGTATTATCGGTGGTCTGATTTACCGTACTCTGCTGGAAAAACGTGATTAATTAGCATTGGCATTTTATCTGCCCTGATTGTTTTATCTTCGACGTTACAAACCGCACGGGTGTTGGTGGCGTCAAAATCGCTGAAGCGTTCCCCGAAGGCCGGGGCAGCCCACATGGATGTGGGCTGAGGGCGCGTCTTACAGGGACGTTACCTCGCGCCCGACCCGGTAGCCGAAGGGGATAAGCTGAAGGCACCGCGCAGCGGCGATTTTGTTCGCCAGAGCCCGGGGGTGCAGGGGGCGGCGGCGACTGGCCGCCCCCGGCG
>NZ_SZVK01000003.1:0-153755 GCF_005280595.1 Escherichia sp. MR
GCTGATAGAAACAGAAGCCACTGGAGCACCTCAAAAACACCATCATACACTAAATCAGTAAGTTGGCAGCATCACCCTCCATATGCGTTTCCGCTAATGTCAGAAAGCGTGTAAGTAGTATTTTTAGTCAATTAAATATAACAATGAGATACCACTAATTGTAAAAAGTAACTTTACTATAACCGGATTTATTGTTCTGAGTATTGAATTTTATAGGCGAGTTAATGCTGGCAAATAAATATTTATCCTACAGCTAATTCTGAATGAATATCTTTTCCTTATTTTTCATCGTTGCTTAAAACGCTGCTTTTTCTCATCCACCCTCTTTTCGCAAAAATACCTTATTACCTTTCGGTAAGATATTTGTACACAAGAGAATAATAACACTGCGTGATAGTCACCGTTCCTGTTAAGGATATTTTGGGTTAAAAACGTAATCGAAATGTAGAACATCGTGATGTATCACAAGCTGATTGTAATCAAATAGACAACATGAATATAACTGTTAGTATTTAATTGATTTCAATTATGAGTATGCGTGTTTCATTTACGGCCAGGAATGCTGATGATGACAACATTACTACCCGTTTTCACTAAGCCTTCCCCGTTGGCGCTCATCTTGCGGCGCCCTGGTCGTATATGCCGTTTCCTTCTCATCCCGGATGGAAGAATCCGCTGAACATCGTTCGCGGCTGCTGTAACACGCGTCGTTTACTTACAGGGATTATGGCGGGTCGATTATGGATAAGATTAAGCGCCATCTGGCGTGGTGGGTTGTCGGGTTACTGGCGGTTGCTGCCGTCCTGGCGTGGTGGTTATTGCGCCCGGCAGGTGTACCGGAGGGTTTTGCCGTCAGTAATGGTCGCATTGAAGCGACGGAAGTGGATATCGCCAGTAAAATTGCCGGACGTATTGACACCATTCTGGTGAAAGAGGGGCAGTTTGTCCGTGAAGGTGAAGTGCTGGCGAAGATGGACACTCGCGTGTTGCAGGAGCAGCGACTGGAAGCCATCGCGCAAATCAAAGAGGCGCAAAGTGCCGTTGCCGCCGCGCAGGCTTTGCTGGAACAGCGGCAAAGTGAAACTCGTGCCGCGCAGTCATTGGTTAATCAACGGCAAGCTGAACTGGACTCCGTTGCCAAACGTCATACGCGTTCCCGCTCGCTCGCCCATCGTGGGGCTATTTCTGCGCAACAACTGGATGACGACCGCGCCGCCGCCGAAAGCGCCCGAGCTGCGCTGGAATCGGCGAAAGCCCAGGTATCGGCTTCTAAAGCGGCTATAGAAGCAGCACGCACCAATATCATTCAGGCACAAACGCGTGTAGAAGCTGCGCAAGCCACTGAACGGCGCATTGCCGCAGATATCGATGACAGTGAACTAAAAGCCCCGCGCGATGGACGTGTGCAGTATCGGGTTGCTGAGCCAGGCGAAGTGCTGGCGGCAGGCGGTCGGGTGCTGAATATGGTCGATCTGAGCGACGTTTATATGACCTTCTTCCTGCCAACCGAACAGGCGGGCACACTGAAACTAGGCGGCGAAGCACGGCTGATCCTCGATGCCGCGCCAGATCTGCGTATTCCTGCGACCATCAGTTTTGTCGCCAGCGTCGCCCAGTTCACGCCAAAAACCGTCGAAACCAGCGATGAACGGCTGAAACTGATGTTCCGCGTCAAAGCGCGTATCCCACCGGAATTACTCCAGCAACATCTGGAATATGTCAAAACCGGTTTGCCGGGCGTGGCGTGGGTGCGGGTGAACGAAGAACGTCCGTGGCCTGAAGACCTGGTGGTGAGGTTGCCGCAATGACGCATCTGGAACTGGTTCCCGTTCCGCCTGTCGCGCAACTGGCGGGCGTGAGCCAGCATTATGGAAAAACCGTTGCGCTGAACAATATCACTCTCGATATTCCGGCACGCTGCATGGTCGGGCTGATTGGCCCGGACGGCGTCGGGAAGTCGAGTTTGTTATCGCTGATTTCCGGTGCCCGCGTCATTGAGCAGGGCAACGTGATCGTGCTGGGCGGCGATATGCGCGACCCGAAGCATCGCCGCGACGTCTGCCCGCGCATCGCCTGGATGCCGCAGGGGCTGGGAAAAAATCTCTACCACACCTTGTCGGTGTATGAAAACGTCGATTTTTTCGCCCGCCTGTTTGGCCACGACAAAGCGGAGCGGGAAGTCCGAATTAATGAGCTGCTGACCAGCACCGGGTTAGCACCGTTTCGCGATCGTCCGGCGGGAAAGCTCTCCGGCGGGATGAAGCAAAAACTTGGACTATGCTGTGCGTTAATCCACGACCCGGAATTGTTGATTCTTGATGAGCCAACGACGGGGGTTGACCCGCTCTCTCGCGCTCAGTTCTGGGATCTCATCGACAGTATTCGCCAGCGGCAGAGCAATATGAGCGTGCTGGTCGCCACCGCCTATATGGAAGAGGCCGAACGCTTCGACTGGCTGGTGGCGATGAATGCCGGAGAAGTGCTGGCGACCGGTAGCGCCGAAGAACTGCGTCAGCAAACGCAAAGCGCCACGCTGGAAGAAGCATTTATTAATCTGTTACCGCAAGCGCAACGCCAGGCGCATCAGGCGGTAGTGATCCCACCGTATCAACCTGAAAACGCAGAGATTGCCATCGAAGCGCGCGATCTGACCATGCGTTTTGGTTCCTTCGTTGCCGTTGATCACGTCAATTTCCGCATTCCACGCGGGGAGATTTTTGGCTTCCTCGGTTCGAACGGCTGCGGTAAATCCACCACCATGAAAATGCTTACTGGGCTGCTGCCCGCCAGCGAAGGTGAGGCGTGGCTGTTTGGGCAACCGGTTGATCCAAAAGATATCGATACTCGCCGTCGGGTGGGCTATATGTCGCAGGCGTTTTCGCTCTATAACGAACTCACCGTGCGGCAAAACCTGGAGTTACATGCTCGTTTGTTTCACATCCCGGAAGCGGAAATTCCTGCGCGAGTGGCTGAAATGAGCGAGCGTTTTAAGCTCAATGACGTTGAAGATGTGCTGCCGGAGTCATTGCCGCTCGGCATTCGCCAGCGGCTTTCGCTGGCGGTGGCGGTGATTCATCGCCCGGAGATGTTAATCCTCGATGAACCTACTTCTGGCGTCGATCCGGTGGCGAGGGATATGTTCTGGCAGTTGATGGTCGATCTCTCGCGCCAGGACAAAGTGACCATTTTCATCTCCACCCACTTTATGAACGAAGCGGAACGCTGCGACCGTATCTCGCTGATGCACGCCGGAAAAGTGCTCGCCAGCGGTACACCGCAGGAACTGGTTGAGAAACGCGGAGCCGCCAGTCTGGAAGAGGCATTTATCGCCTGTTTGCAGGAGGCGGCGGGGCAGAGCAACGAAGCCGAAGCACCGCCCGTGGTGCGCAACGCTACCCATGCGCCGCGTCAGGGATTTAGCCTGCGCCGTCTGTTTAGCTACAGCCGCCGCGAAGCACTGGAACTGCGACGCGATCCGGTGCGTTCGACGCTGGCGCTGATGGGAACGGTGATCCTGATGCTGATAATGGGCTATGGCATCAGTATGGATGTGGAAAACCTGCGCTTTGCGGTGCTCGACCGCGACCAGACCGTCAGCAGCCAGGCGTGGATGCTCAATCTCTCCGGTTCCCGTTACTTTATCGAACAACCGCCGCTCACCAGTTATGACGAGCTTGACCGCCGGATGCGCGCGGGCGATATCACGGTGGCGATTGAGATCCCGCCCAATTTCGGGCGTGATATCGCGCGTGGTACGCCTGTGGAGCTCGGTGTCTGGATCGACGGTGCGATGCCCAGCCGTGCCGAAACGGTAAAAGGTTACGTGCAGGCGATGCACCAGAGTTGGTTACAGGATGTGGCGAGCCGGCAATCGACGCCCGCCAGCCAAAGCGGACTGATGAATATTGAGACGCGCTATCGCTATAACCCGGACGTAAAAAGCCTGCCAGCGATTGTTCCGGCGGTGATCCCGCTTCTGCTGATGATGATCCCGTCAATGCTAAGCGCCCTTAGCGTGGTGCGGGAAAAAGAGTTAGGGTCGATTATCAACCTTTACGTGACCCCCACCACGCGTAGCGAATTTTTGCTCGGCAAACAGCTACCGTACATCGCGCTGGGGATGCTGAACTTTTTCCTGCTCTGCGCCTTGTCGGTGTTTGTGTTTGGCGTGCCGCATAAAGGCAGCTTCCTGACGCTCACCCTGGCGGCGTTGCTGTATATCATCATTGCCACCGGAATGGGGCTGCTGATCTCCACTTTTATGAAGAGCCAGATTGCCGCCATTTTCGGTACGGCGATTATCACGTTGATTCCGGCGACGCAGTTTTCCGGGATGATAGATCCGGTGGCATCGCTGGAAGGGCCGGGGCGTTGGATCGGCGAGGTTTATCCTACCAGTCATTTTCTGACTATCGCGCGCGGGACGTTTTCGAAGGCGCTGGATCTGACGGACTTGTGGCAACTTTTTATCCCGCTGCTGATAGCCATACCGCTGGTGATGGGTTTAAGCATCCTGCTGCTGAAAAAACAGGAGGGATGATGCGCCATTTACGCAATATTTTTAATCTGGGTATCAAAGAGTTGCGCAGCCTGCTTGGTGATAAAGCAATGCTGACGCTGATTATCTTCTCGTTTACGGTGTCGGTGTACTCGTCGGCAACCGTTACGCCAGGATCGTTGAACCTGGCGCCGATCGCCATTGCCGATATGGATCAATCGCAGTTGTCGAACCGGATCGTTAACAGCTTCTACCGTCCGTGGTTTTTGCCGCCGGAGATGATCACCGCCGATGAGATGGATGCCGGACTGGACGCCGGGCGCTATACCTTTGCGGTAAATATTCCGCCTAATTTTCAGCGTGATGTCCTCGCCGGACGCCAGCCGGATATTCAGGTGAATGTCGATGCCACGCGCATGAGCCAGGCATTCACTGGCAACGGGTATATCCAGAATATTATCAACGGTGAAGTGAACAGCTTTGTCGCGCGCTACCGTGATAACAGCGAACCGTTGGTATCGCTGGAAGCCCGGATGCGCTTTAACCCGAACCTCGATCCCGCGTGGTTTGGCGGGGTGATGGCGATCATCAACAACATTACCATGCTGGCGATTGTTTTGACCGGATCGGCGCTGATCCGCGAGCGTGAACACGGCACGGTGGAACATTTACTGGTGATGCCGATAACGCCGTTTGAGATCATGATGGCGAAGGTCTGGTCGATGGGGCTGGTGGTGCTGGTGGTATCGGGATTATCGCTGGTGCTGATGGTAAAAGGCGTGCTGGGCGTACCGATAGAAGGCTCGATCCCGCTGTTTATGCTTGGCGTGGCGCTCAGTCTGTTTGCCACCACGTCAATCGGCATTTTCATGGGGACGATAGCGCGCTCAATGCCGCAACTGGGGCTGCTGGTGATTCTGGTGCTGCTGCCGCTGCAAATGCTTTCCGGTGGTTCCACGCCGCGCGAAAGTATGCCGCAGATGGTGCAGGACATTATGCTGACCATGCCGACGACACACTTTGTCAGCCTCGCGCAGGCTATTCTCTACCGTGGTGCCGGATTCGAAATCGTCTGGCCGCAATTCCTGACGCTGATGGCAATTGGCGGCGCGTTTTTCACCATCGCGCTGCTGCGATTCAGAAAGACGATTGGAACAATGGCGTAAGGAAGGGAAACTTGACTTCATATTGTGATGTCATACTATTGATGTCATAAAGTGAAGTCATAAGGACATGCCATGAGAACACAGGTACAGGCTTTACGGAAGAAACAAAAAAATACATTGGATCAAATATTTAAATCTCCTGTTCCTCAAGGGATTAAGTGGTCTGATATAGAGTCACTGGTTAAAGCATTAGGCGGAGAAATTAAGGAAGGAAGAGGCTCGCGTTGTAAGTTCATACTAAATATGAGCGTTGCGTGTTTCCATCGGCCTCATCCGTCGCCAGATACCGATAAAGGCGCTGTAGAAAGCGTGCGTGACTGGTTACTAAGTATAGGGGTAAAACCATGATCAAACTGAAGACGCCAAATTCTATGGAGATTGCCGGGCAACCTGCTGTAATTACCTATGTGCCAGAACTGAATGCATTTCGTGGCAAATTCCTGGGCTTGTCAGGTTATTGTGATTTTGTCTCTGACAGCATTCAGGGGCTGCAAAAAGAGGGGGAGCTTTCCCTGCGAGAGTATCTTGAGGATTGTAAAGCTGCGGGTATTGAGCCTTATGCGCGTACAGAAAAGATTAAGACCTTTACGTTACGCTATCCAGAATCGCTGAGTGAACGCCTTAATAATGCGGCTGCGCAGCAACAAGTCTCTGTTAATACCTATATTATTGAAACGCTGAATGAGCGTTTGAATCATTTATAAATTTTAGCGGCGTTCATTACGCAGAACATCTGCCTTTACAGGATCTATCTATGCAACTGAACTTAATTTTATAAATTAAGTTCAGTTAATATCTTTTCTTTCCGCGTTTCAGAAATAACTCAATCTTCCTTCGGCAAGCACTGTAAATGCCCGTGTCGCACGCCGCGCTGGGCGATAACGTCATCGGCAAAATGTTGCACGTCACCCATGTCACCTTTCAGCACGGCGATTTCCAGACAGTCGTCGTGGTTGATGTGCACATGCAGAGTAGCAACCGAGAGGTCGTGGTGATGATGCTGGGTGGAGACAATACGGCTGGCTAAGTCGCGTTTTTCGTGCTCATAAACATAGGAAAGTACTGCGAAACCTTGTGTGCCGTGCTGCTGGGTGGCCTCCTGCGCCAGGGCGCTGCGCAGAATATCGCGGATAGCTTCGGAACGGTTGTTATAGCCACGACGCTGGCTCAGGCTGTCCAGCGTCTCCAGTAAATCGTCATCAAGCGTGATGGTGACTCGTTGCATTTGCGTTAAACCTTTTCAGTGGCGCGACGGCGCACGGGGAATGCGGGTAATACCGCGTTTTGTAGCACACGTCCGGCGTCAGAGGAAAAAGTTAATTTCTCTCCCACCACCTGGGTTTCGACGATTTGTCCGTTGTCCATCACCATCACCCGCTGGCAAAAGCGTTCCACCAGGCGTAAGTCGTGGGTGATGAACAGGCAGGCGGTGCCAAACTGTTGTTGTAGCTTTTTCAGTAGACGAATGACGCCCGCTTGTAACACGAGATCAAGGTTAGAAACGGCTTCATCCAGAATCAGCAGTTTCGGTTCGACCGCCAGCGCGCGCGCCAGGCAGACGCGCTGGAGCTGACCGCCGCTTAATTGCGGTGGGCGTTTGTCGAGCACGCTGTCATCGAGATCTACCGCCTTCAGCATTTCACTGGCGCGCGCCAGTTGTTCGGCTTTTTTCAGCGATAGCAGGTGGCGCATCGGTTCTCGCAGGATCTCGCGCACGGTTTTGCGTGGGTTAACGGCGCTGATGGAGTCCTGAAACACCATCTGAATATCACGGCGGAACGCTTTACGTTGCGCGCGATTGAGTTTCGCCAGCGGTTCGCCACGCCAGCTAATATTCCCTTGTGAGGGCGACTCTAAGCCTACCAGCAGCCGCGCGAGGGTACTCTTTCCGCAGCCACTGCGTCCCAGCAGGGCGACGGTTTCACCGCTTTTCAGGGTCAGAGAAACGTTATTGAGTACCGCCTGATGCTGGTGCTTACCGCTGAATCCACCGTGCGCATAGTGATGTGAAAGGTTGGAGACGTTAAGTAAAGTCATGATGCCAGCTCCATACCGTAGAGGGCGAGATGAGCGGAAACCAGGCTGCGCGTCACCGTATGTTTGGGAGCGTTAAACAGCGTTTCTACATCGCCCTGTTCAACAATCTTGCCGTGAGACATTACCGCCACATCGTCCGCCAGACGCGCCACCACGCCCATATCATGGGTCACCAGCAGCATTCCCGGCGCTTGTTTTTGCATAATGCTTTCCAGCAGATCGAGGATGCGCGCCTGTGCTACCACGTCGAGGTCGGTGGTTGGTTCATCGGCGATAATAAACGGCGATTCGCACAGCACCGCCATCGCAATCATCATGCGCTGCAACATACCGCCGCTCATCTCGAACGGGTACAGCTTCAGCACGCGCGCGGCGTTTTCCAGCCCCACCGCTTCTATGGCAGCGATAAGCGTGGCGTCATCGGCGGGTTTCCCCAGTGCCAGGCAGGTTTCCCGCGCGTGGGTGTGCATGGTGTGCAGCGGATTAAAGGCGCTGCGCGGGTTCTGCATGATGGTGGCAATTTTGATACCGCGTAGCGCGCAAGGCGAAACCGGTTTGCCATCGGCTAAAATTTCCCCCGCCGTCTGGCGAACGCCAGCGGGCAGAATGCCCAGCGTCGCGGCGCAGGTCAGTGATTTCCCGCTGCCGCTACCGCCGACTAACGCCAGCACACGCCCGCGTTTAAGGGTTAACGATACGCCGTGCACCAGCGGCTGCGCGGCCTGTAGCGCGATATTACGTAGTTCAATCTGTTGCGGCATTAGTGTGCGTGCTCCGTCACCAGATGAGGGTCCAGATGATCGCGCAGTGCGTCACCCACCAGGTTAAAGGCCATCACGCTGATAAACAGCGCCAGCCCCGGCCAGAACATTTGCAGCGGCTGAGTCCAGATATACTGACGCGCGTCGTTAATCATCACGCCCCATTCGGCGGTCGGCGCGGTCACGCCGAGGCCGAGGAAGGACATCCCCGCGACGTGCAGCATCATATGGCCGATATCCAGCGTTGCCAGCACCAGCAGCGAGGGGATCACCGCACCTGCCAGATGATCAACAAACACCCGCACATGGCCTGCGCCAGAAAGCCGTGATGCCAGCACAAACTCGCGCTGGCGCAGTGAAATCACCAGGCTGCGCACCATGCGTGCATACCACGCCCAGTGCGACAGGGCGATGGCGATAATTACGTTGGTCAGCCCGGTGCCGAGCACGCCAACCATAAAGAACGACAGAATCGAGGTCGGGAAGGTCATAAACATATCGGCGACGCGCATGGTGGCCTGATCAACGCGTCCGCCAATCAGTCCGGCGCTGCCACCAATAACCAGCCCTAATGTCAGCACCAGCAGCAGGCAGGCCATTACCGAACCGAGCGACACGCGGGTCGCTGCCATCAGCCGCGAGAAAATATCGCGCCCTAAGTGATCGGTGCCCAGCCAGTGCTGCGCATCCGGCGAAAGCAGGCGCGACGGCAAATCAATCGCCTGGGGGTCATACGGCAGCCACCACTGGCTGGTGAGCGCAATCAGCGCCAGCAGGGCGATAATGATCAGCGCCAGGCGTACCGACCAGCGGGAAGAGATGAAAAAGTTCACGCGTGCGCTCCTTCATGACGACGAATGCGCGGGTCCAGCGCGGCGTTTAGCAAATCGACAATCAAATTACAGACCACAAAAACCACCACCATCATCAGCGTAAAGCACTGGATCACCGGATAGTCACGGTTAAAAATCGCCGACACCGCATAGCGCCCGACGCCCGGCCAGGCAAAGATGTTTTCGATAATCATCGTCCCGCCAATCAGTTCGCCGATGTGCATCCCCACGGCGGTGATCATCGGCAGCGAGGCATTACGCAGAATATGGCGGCGTTCGGTCTGTTTGTCGTTCAGGCCGCGTAGCCGCGCCCAGGTGACGTGACGCTGACCTGCGACGTCCAGCATACTGGCGCGCAGCAGTCGCGCGTTAATCGCCAGCGACATAAAGGCAATGGAAACCGCAGGCAGAATGATGTGCTGCCAGCCGCCGTAACCCATCGCGGGTAGCCATT
Source organism: Escherichia sp. MR (assembly GCF_005280595.1). Classification (NCBI taxonomy): domain Bacteria; kingdom Pseudomonadati; phylum Pseudomonadota; class Gammaproteobacteria; order Enterobacterales; family Enterobacteriaceae; genus Escherichia; species Escherichia sp. MR. Next base: position 9,750 of record NZ_SZVK01000003.1, read on the forward strand.
GCAGATACACCGAAAACGCCATCACCAGTAAAAACGCCAGCCAGAAGTTAGGCATCGACACGCCAAGAAACGCGATGAAACGCACGGCGAAATCCGGCAGGCGGTCGCGATGGCGCGCCGCCCAGATACCGAGCGGCACGGAAGTGAGCAGAATTAACACCAGCGCCGCGCCTGCCAGTTCCAATGTTGCGGGCAGGAAGTTCAGCATATCGTCCAGCACCGGGCGTTGGCTGGCGAATGAGATACCAAAGTCAAGATGCAGCGCCTTCCACAACCAGGTGCCGTACTGGACGTACAGCGGCTGATCCAGTCCCAGCATGGTGCGGGTAGAGGCCAGCATCTCCGGCGTCGGCGGCAGGTTAGACAGACGCAAATAATCGAGCGCCGGGTCGCCGGTGCCGAGGCGCAACATCAGAAAAATGATCACCGAGGCGGCGAGCACCATCGGGATCAGCAGCAGAAAGCGGCGTAATACGTAACGCAACATTAAGGTTTCACCGGTTTAATCTGTTCGAACGGAATTTCGGTGGCGATCGGCGCGTAGGGGATGTTACCCAGATCCGGTTTTGATACCACCATCATTGAGATGTAACTGATAGGCAGATAAACCGCCTCGTCATGCAGACGGGTCAGAATGTCGCGATACAGCGCCTGACGTTGCGTTTCGTCATGGGTCGCCAGCACTTCGCCGATCTCTTTATCAATCAGCGGCTTGTCGGCTAATCCTTGCTGTGCCTGGAAGTCAGCGTGCGACGGTACGCGCATTGAACTCAGGAAGGCGTGTGGATCGTATGGCGCGCCCCAGGTGCGGTGGAAAATCATGCCAAAACGACCGTCACGCTGACGAGCATAGATACTGCTCTCTTCTTCGCCAATCAGCGAGACATCTGCGCCAATCTGGCGCATATCAGCCTGAATGATTTCCGCCATCGATTTGCTTAACGCATCGGTGCCGATGAACGAAAGTTCAATGCGCAGCGGCTGACCATTTTTCTCGCGGATGTCTTTGCCCGCAGGCAGCGTCCAACCGGCTTTTTCCAGCAACGCTTTCGCTTTTTGCGGATCGTACTGGCGCGGTTTCAGGCCGAGGTTGGCGTAGGGCACAGAAGGGGCAAACAGGGTGTCGGCGACCTGCTGGGTGCCATATAACGCGTTATCAATCAGCGATTTTTTGTTTACCGCGTAATTAAGAGCTTCACGTACTGCCAGCTCGTTGGTGGGGGCTTTGGCGGTATTGAGCGCCAGCATCACGGTTTCGATCGGCTGTGACAGTTGGGTGTGGTAAGCCGGGTTCTGGCTAAAGCGGGCGAAGGTATCGAGCGGTAATAACCCTTCGTTTCCGTACAGCAGGTCGATATCGCCAGTTTCAAACGCCACCGCGCGGGTAGTCGGGTCCGGGATCACGTTAAAGGTGATCTTTTTAATCGCCGGCTTTTCGCCCCAGTAGTTTTCGTTACGGACGAAGACATCGTACTGATTCAGTTTCGATTCCTGCAAAATCCACGGTCCGGTGCCAATCGGCGCTTTAATTCCGTTCATGGTTTCATGGTTTTTAAACTGCGAGGGAGCGATAAAACGGAAAGGACGGGGCAGGGCCAGTTCTTGCAGGAAAGGATAGTAGGCGCTTTTCAGGGTGATTTGCAGCTCCGTTTTACTGAGTGCTTTAACATCAACAATCTGGTTTGCCAGCTCCAGCCAGGCGTGACGTTGACGGTTATCGAGCACTACGCGGAAGTTTTCTGCCGCCGCCTCGGCATCGAACGGTTCACCGTTGGAGAATTTCACGTCATCACGCAGGGTGAAGGTCCAGGTTTTACCATCTTCTGAATGAGTCCAGCTTTTTGCCAGCCACGGGATCACCGAACCGTCTGCCTGATATTTCACCAGTGGTTCATAAACCATGCTCTGGGCGAACATCTGGTTAGGCGTGTAAAGGTGCGGGTTTAGTGGCCCGACATTCACCGGCCAGGCGGTGGTGATTTCATCTGGCGCAGCGGCATGGACGATAAAAGACGCACAAGCCAGCAGCGCAAATAGAGTGCGGCGGAGTGTGGAGAACATAGTAGCCCCAATGGATAAATAGTTGGCGAAATAAGTATGGCGACGATTCGCTATGTTGAAATCTGGTAGTGACTCTGCATATGCGGCCTGGGTGCGGCCTGTTCCCCTCACCCTAACCCTCTCCCCAGAGGGGCGAGGGGATGGTTCGTGCGCTTTTGTGACTGCAACTGCAATCGCCAATCATTGCACGGTGTGCCCCCTCTACCCGAAGGGGCGAGGGGATGGTCCGTGCGCTTTTGTGACTGCAACTGCAATCGCCAATCATTGCACGGTGTGCCTCCTCTACCCGAAGAGGCGAGGGGACGAGCCGTACGCTTTTGTGGCTGCAACTGCAATCGCCAATCATTGCACGGTGTGCCTCCTCTACCCAAAGGGGCGAGGGGATGGTCCGTGCGCTTTTGTGACTGCAACTGCAATCGCCACTCATTGCACGGTGTGCCCCCTCTCCCTTTCAGGGAGAGGGTTGGGGTGAGGGTAAAATACGGTGATAATCCCACTACCTTCCCTAAAAACGGGGAAAACTGCGCCCGCTCATGTTGAGTCATCGATTTCAAGTATGACGATTTTAAGTATTCGTCATACTGATAACCTGTTCTGGATCAATAGATGGGCAGTCGGATGGGCGGATCAGTTAAGCGAATCGACCCATTGCACCGCGTCGGTGGTGAGCGTAAAGGGGGTAGGGGTGCAGATCGCCAGACTTAAATTTTCAAGCTGACAATGGCTGACAGACAGCGAGGACTGATAGGTGCTGTCTACGCTGACGATTTGCCAGGCGCTGCCGCCACGCTGTTTAACGATGGCTTCTTTGCGTGTCCAGATGCGCCAGAACATTTCCAGTTGCTGATCAGGATGCACGGCGTCCATTTCGGCATGTTCCCCGAGGCTAAACACCGTGTTTGCCAGCCAGTGCCAGTTGGCGCGCGGGCGAATCACTTCGATATCGCAGCCGACTTCGCCTTCATCGCTCAACAGCAGGGCGATATCGTCACCGCTATGACTTAAGTTAAACCATAGCGGGATTTCCGGCGCGAATGCGGGTTTGCCCTGTTCACCGTAGATGATGTCCGGTAGCGGAGAAAGCACGTGTGAAAGCAATGCACGTCCCGCCAGCCAGCGTTCGCGTCGTGGACCTTGCGGTGCTTGATCGCGTAAAGCCGGTGGCAGTGGAACTGCGCTTAAGGTCGAAACTTTCCCCAGAACTATCCGATACATATCAGAGCCAACGTTTAATGGAAAAGGAAAGTGCGTATCGTATCACTTGTCGCCTCATCCCGGTAACCGACTTTTCGGTCGTCCCGGTCCCAGTAAAATCGCCAGTTTGCTGCCGCCTTTGGTGGTTTCCATCCAGATTTTACAGACGCTGGTTAATGGCACCGAAAGCAGCATACCCACCGGACCGAGTAACCACCCCCAGATCAACAATGACAGAAACACCACCATGGTGGACATCCCCAGTCGATGCCCCATCATCCGTGGCTCTAAAATATTGCCGATGACCATATGGACAACTAAAAACAGTGCACCGACCAGAATACATTCGTAAACGCCATTAAACAGCAACACCTGAATCATTGGCGGTACGGCGGAGATCACCGCGCCAATATTGGGAACGTAGTTGAGCAAAAACGCCAGTACCGCCCACATCAGCGCAAACTGTACGCCCATTAGCGCCAATCCCAGCCAGACGATGACGCCTGTCCATAAACTGAGCAGCGTCTTCAATGCAAGATAGTGCGAAACACCTTTTAAGGCGCGGTGTAGTCCGGCGATGTGAATCTGTGGATTATTCAACGCAAAACGCATTTTGTAAGGCACGTGGCGCACTTCAAACAGCATGAAAACTACGGTCATCACCAGCAGAAGCACGCTCGCCATTGCGCCGGAAAGCCCGGTCATCAGCGCAGTGGTGAAGGCGACAACTTTTTCCGAATCCATCCGCTGAAGCATTCGTTCGGGCGACATATGCAGATTAAGAAACGGTAACATCTCTTGTAATTTAAACAGCTTACGGGTCAGTTCCTTATTAAACTTCGGCAGCATAGAGATAAATTCGTTAAACGATGCCGCTAGTACGCCGACCAGCGCAGTAAGTGCTATCAGCATCACCACCACCACAATGGTAATGGCAACGGGGCGTTGTACTCCACGACGAATAAACCAGGTGACCAGCGGATTGAGGACAATGGCGAAAAAGAGCGCCAGTAGCAGTTGCACAATGATATCTGCCGCTGCGTGAATGCCGGCGAGAATCACTACCAGCGAGGCTAGCTTGAGCAGAATATGCATTCCTGTTTTATCCGGTTGAAGGGTTTCCATTGGGGCTTCCTTGTGACTTTTTGTATTAAGTGTAGCGGGAGTCACGCCAGCAATATTCTGATTCTTACTGCTGATTTTCACGCCAGCCCGTGGTAAAAATGAAACACTGTTGTAAAAATGTGGTGATCCTCATGCCCGAACCCGTTGCCGAACCCGCGCTAAACGGATTGCGTCTTAACCTGCGCATTGTCTCCATTGTCATGTTTAACTTCGCCAGCTACCTCACCATCGGGTTGCCGCTCGCCGTATTGCCGGGCTATGTCCATGATGTGATGGGATTTAGTGCCTTCTGGGCGGGTTTAGTTATCAGCCTGCAATATCTCGCTACTTTGCTGAGTCGTCCACATGCCGGGCGTTACGCCGATTTGCTGGGACCCAAAAAGATAGTCGTCTTCGGGTTGTGCGGCTGCTTTTTGAGCGGGCTGGGGTATCTGACAGCAGGATTAACCGCCAGCCTGCCCGTCATCAGCCTGTTATTACTTTGCCTGGGGCGCGTGATCCTCGGAATTGGACAAAGTTTTGCCGGAACCGGATCGACACTGTGGGGCGTTGGCGTGGTTGGCTCGCTGCATATCGGGCGGGTGATTTCGTGGAACGGCATTGTCACTTACGGGGCGATGGCGATGGGTGCGCCGTTAGGCGTCGTGTTTTATCACTGGGGCGGGTTGCAGACGCTGGCATTAATCATTATGGCCGTGGCGCTGGTGGCCATTTTGTTGGCGATCCCGCGTCCGTCGGTGAAAGCCAGCAAAGGCAAGCCCCTGCCGTTTCGCGCGGTGCTTGGGCGCGTCTGGCTGTACGGCATGGCGCTGGCACTGGCTTCTGCCGGATTTGGCGTCATCGCCACCTTTATCACACTGTTTTATGATGCTAAGGGCTGGGACGGTGCGGCTTTCGCGTTGACGCTGTTTAGTTGTGCGTTTGTCGGTACGCGACTGTTATTCCCTAACGGCATTAATCGTATCGGCGGCTTAAACGTGGCGATGATCTGCTTTAGCGTTGAGATAATCGGCCTGCTATTGGTTGGCGTAGCCACCGTACCGTGGATGGCGAAAATCGGCGTCTTACTGGCGGGGGCGGGTTTTTCGCTGGTGTTCCCGGCACTGGGCGTGGTGGCGGTAAAAGCGGTGCCGCAGCAGAATCAGGGGGCGGCGCTGGCAACCTATACCGTTTTTATGGATTTATCGCTGGGTGTGACCGGGCCGCTGGCAGGGCTGGTAATGAGTTGGGCTGGCGTGCCGGTGATTTATCTGGCTGCGGCGGGGTTGGTAGCAATCGCGTTATTGCTGACGTGGCGATTAAAAAAACGGCCTCCGGAACACGTTCCTGAGACCGTCTCATCATCTTAAAACTTACTGAATAACCAGCGTATTAATGATGTTTTCTGCGGTGGTCTGCGCTTTTTGCTGATCGTTAGCAGGCAGCGTGATTTGCATGGTCAGCAGTTGATTACCCACGTTACCCAGAATGACGGAAGAGTACGCCGTCTGGCCTTTCGCGGAGATAATGCTGTCTAACTGCTGCATTTTGTGACCTTTCAGCTCAATAGATTTGTTGGTCACCACTTGCAGTTGCGGATCGCGGCTACGTTGCTGATCTTCCAGACGCTTCGCCAGCACAGCCAGATCTTCTTTCGGGTCATCGCCCATGATGACGATGACTGCTTTCTGCCCGGTGGCGTCGGACCAGACGTGCATGTTATTGGCTTGCGTTCCCAGCTTACCGCTCTGGTCGGTCATATCTGCTGGCAGCGAGAAACTTAGCTTGCCATCAAGCAGGTTGACGGGATTTGCGGCAGCGTTACTTTCCGCGACAGTGCCTTCCGCCGTAGCGTTAGTGTCTTTATCATCACAGGCCGCAAGCCCCATAACCAGCAGGCCAATTCCGACATATTTAACCAGATTGCGCATTGACTTCTTCCTTATCGATAAACGGCCATAACGGCTCATTCATCCATCTTATCACAACTCTGATAACGAACCTTTAACTGGCCTGCAAAGCGTTGATTTCGGATTTATCTGCCAGTCTTTTCAATAGCATATTGAGTAATACGCCATACATTGGCAGGAAGAAAACCATGCTGATTAACACTTTGAAACAGTAATCAACCAGCGCGATTTCCATCCAGTGCTCGGCCATAAAAGCATCCGGGCTGCGCCAGAAAGCAATGAAGAAGAAAGCCAGCGTATCGCTGACGTTACCAAACAGTGTGGAAGCCGTCGGAGCCAGCCACCAGCGACGACTCTGACGCAGGCGGTTAAAAACGTGCACGTCGAGGATCTGCCCCAGCGCGTAGGCCATAAAGCTGGCGGTAGCGATACGGGCGACAAACAGGTTGAAGTGGGCGAGAACGCCGAATCCCTGCCATGAACCCATATAAAACAGTGATGAGATGACGTAGGAGATCAGCAACGCGGGGATCATCACCGCAAAGATGATGCGACGAGCCAGCGGTGCGCCAAAAATACGCACGGTCAGGTCAGTAGCGAGAAAGATAAACGGAAAGCTAAACGCGCCCCAGGTGGTATGAAAACCAAAAATGGAGACCGGAAGCTGAACCAGATAGTTACTGGAGGTGATCACCAGAAGATGAAATAACGATAACCAGAACAACGCCTTATAGCGTTGAGTTTGCGAGAAAACGTTCATATTGTACCTTTTTGATTAACCATTGGGGTGAGGGAACCCAATACGTACGACACGCTATTTTACCTTGATTAAATAACGTTCTTACCCTTTTTTCGAGCCGCCGCATGATACTGCTTTACGTTGACAATGCAATGGTTAATTTTTACGCAATCGTTAACCTGGTTTGCTTACGGACTCACAGGGCGTAAACTAGCGCCGTTTTTTTAAGTGATGAGAAGAAAATGACCGATCTCTTTTCCAGCCCTGACCACACACTCGACGCGCTTGGCCTGCGCTGCCCGGAACCGGTGATGATGGTGCGCAAAACGGTGCGCAATATGCAGCCAGGCGAAACGTTGCTGATTATTGCCGATGATCCGGCCACGACCCGCGATATTCCTGGGTTTTGTACCTTTATGGAACATGAACTGGTCGCCAAAGAGACGGATGGACTGCCTTATCGTTATTTGATTCGTAAAGGCGGTTAATGGGGGAAGATTGGCTTCGATGCCGCCTTTTCCCCTCACCCTCTCCCCAGAGGAGCGAGGGGATCGATCGCGTCCAATTTTGCGATCGGTTTGCAGGCTGTCCCCATTACTTTCTGCGCAACAATCTTAACGCATTCGCCGTCACCAGCACCGTTGCTCCCGTATCTGCCAGCACAGCCAGCCACAGGCCGGTTATTCCTAAAAGCGTGGTGACAAGGAAGATCCCTTTCAGCCCCAGCGCAATGGTGATGTTCTGGCGGATATTAGCGTGAGTGGCGCGTGCCAGCTCAATCATTTGTACCAGACCGCGCAGGTGGTTATGGGTTAATGCCGCGTCGGCGGTTTCCAGCGCCACGTCTGTGCCACTGCCCATTGCAATCCCAATAGCTGCTGCTTTCATTGCTGGCGCGTCGTTAATACCGTCGCCGACCATCGCCAGCGGCGCATGTTGGTTCAACTCCGTCACCGCTTTGACTTTATCTTCCGGTAGTAATCCGGCTTTAAATTCCAGCCCCAGTTCACCGGCAATCGCTGCCGCTGCGCGTGGATTATCGCCGGTGAGGATCACCCCTTTGACGCCCAGCGCGTTCAGTTCACTGATGGCAGTGGCGGCATCGGCGCGCAGGGTATCCTGCAATGCAATGACACCCAGCACGTCATCGTTACGCACTACCAGCACTACCGTTTGCCCGGCGCTTTCCAGTTCGTTAATCAAACCGGCAAATGCCTCGGCTGGATGTTTCCCGGCAGCGCATATCAACACGCGTTCACCGTTAACCAGTGCTTCAATGCCAGAGCCGACCAGCGCCCGCTGTGACTGGGCGGCGGGAATGGCGAGAGCAGCAACTTGTGCTTCACGAATGATGGCTTGCGCCAGTGGATGCGTTGCGCCTTGCTCGACCGCCGCTGCCAGCGCCAGCAGTTCAGATTCGCTAACGCCCGTTGCCGGATGAATCGCGGTAACGCGCGGTTTGCCGACGGTCAGCGTACCGGTTTTATCAAATGCGACCTGGGTGACACGACCTAACTGCTCCAGCGCCGCACCACCTTTAATTAACGCTCCACGACGTGCCGCTGCTGCCAGTCCGGAGGTAATCGCTGCAGGCGTGGAGATAACTAACGCACACGGGCAACCAATCAGCAGCAGCGTCAGGCCTTTATAAATCCACTCCTGCCAGCTTGCGGCAAATAGCAGTGGTGGCACCAGCGTTACCAGCAGGGCGACGGCCATAATCGCGGGTGTGTAGATACGGCTAAAACGGTCGATAAATCGCTCAATGGGTGCGCGGCGTTCTTCAGCCTCTTCGATCAGCTTCAGAATGCGGTCAATGGCGCTGGCACCCGGTTCTGACAGCACTTCCAGCGTCACCAGACGGTCTACGCTGGTGGCGCCTGCAGGAACTTTATCGCCCGTTGCGCGCTCCACCGGAATGGATTCGCCGGTCAGGGCGCTTTCATCAAAACTGGCAAACGGTGAGAGCAGTTTACCGTCGGCAGGCAAACGCCCACCTGCCGCAACTTCAATCACATCGCCAGGGCGCAGGCTATTGATCGCCACCTCTTCCCGCTCACCGTTACGCAGACGCGTGGCGGTTTCTGGCTTCAGCGCCATTAACGCGCTGACCCCTTGACGTGCGCGGCTGGCGGCCCAGCCTTCCAGTCGTTCGCCAATCAAAAACAGCAGCAACACCATCGCAGCTTCTGCCGTTGCGCCAATAAACAGCGCGCCAATGGCGGCTACGCTCATTAAGGTTTCAATGGCGAAGTAGCTGCCGGATTTGATCAGCCGTAATGCCTGACGAGCAATCGGGTACAGACCAACCAGCGTGGTCGCGATAAACGCCAGTTGACCGAACGGATGATTAAATTGCTCCAGCCCCCAACTGATTACCATCATCACAATAAGCGTAATCAGCGGCAGATTCTCTTTCAGGCGTGATGCTTGCGGTTCGTCGGTGGCCTGTTCATCGCGCAGGGAATAGCCTGCTTTTTGCACCGCCGATTCAACCTGGGCACGGATGTCATTGTCGGCATCGACCACCAGTTTTTCGGTGGCGAACAACACCTGCACCTGATTCACACCTGCAAGCTGGCGCACGGCATTTTCCACTTTGCGTGCGCAGGCGGCACAGTCCATGCCGCTGACTTTCCAGCTATAGCGGGTGCCGGAGACGTTTTCAGAGAGTGTTGGCGTGCTGGAACATGCGCCGTCGCAGCAACAGTCGTTGGCATTCTGTGCCGGGGTTAGCGGTTTGAACGCGGCAAATTGAGGGACTTTTTTGCCGTGATTGTCGGGAGTCGACATGGCATCCTCCGGTTAAGTTTTTCTCATTAACCGAAGGATACACTCTGGAGTCGACTCCAGAGTCAAGTTTTATCAGAGATACAGCGAGCGGACGATGAGGAAGTGTCCTGCAAAGTAGCAAGCCGCAGCAATGGCGTTATCCGCACGGAAGCGGCGGCGATAGTGGCTACCCAGCCAGACAAAGTTACTGATAAACAGCAACGAAGCGCCCATAAAGGCCGAGAGTGCCGGAGCCGTCGGGCGGAAGAACCACAGTTCACCTGCCAGCCACACCATCACCAGCGTCATACCGATAAAAGTACAGACAGGCCAACGGAACTCCTCCAGACGCGTCCAGATAATGGCCAGCAATAGCGCGCCCAGAACCAGCAGTACCAGTGGTAGAGGCCAGAAGAAAGAGAGCGTCATCTGGCTGGCGAAATAGATGGTGTACAACAGGTGTGAGAGGAAAAATGCGCCGATAGCGTACATCAGACGCTGACGTGGCAATAGCGTTAGCGCATCGCCCAGCAGTGAGGCACACAGCCCCGCCAGCACCAGATAGCTAATAGCGTCGAACATCGGCGCTTGCCACGCCAGCAATAGCAGGAGAAGAAGGGTTAACGGTTTAAATACCCAGCGTTGCCAGGTTGGCCCACGGTACGATGCATCCACAGATAACCATGCGGAAAGACAGACAGCGATAAACGACCAAAGCATCTTAGTTCCTTGAATTCGTTATTTTTTCGTAAGCGGAATGCCTACGGTCTTGCTATTCAGTTTAGTGGCGAGGATGGACGGATGACAACACCATAACTGGCAGGGTATGCTTATTTCCTCATTTTCCGATGAGGGATAAAGATGAGCAAACCACCTCTTTTCTTTATTGTTATCATTGGCTTAATTATCGTCGCCGCATCGTTTCGTTTTATGCAACAGCGGCGGGAAAAAGCTGATAATGATATGGCACCGCTCCAGCAAAAGCTGGTGGTGGTGAGTAACAAGCGGGAAAAACCGATTAACGATCGACGTTCGCGCCAGCAGGAAGTGACTCCGGCAGGCACCAGTATGCGCTATGAGGCGAGCTTCAAACCGCAAAGCGGCGGACTGGAGCAGACGTTCCGCCTCGACGCCCAGCAGTACCATGCCCTGACAGTGGGCGATAAAGGTACACTGAGCTATAAAGGAACGCGCTTTGTCAGCTTTGTTGGCGACAAATAAGATTATTTTTTAACTTTAAATTTCTTCTGCCAGACCAGCAGTTCAAACACGCCGAAAAGGAAAATACGTACCTTTTCGGCGGTGGTCATCTGCGGGCCATCTTTCGGCAAGGTCGATTTTAACAGCGCCAGTTGCATACCATGCATCAGCACGGTAAAAATCAGCGCCACGTTAACGAAAATATTCAGCGGGCGTGGGAATGGTTGAAAAAGATTGAGGATCAAAAATCCCCAAACGCAGAGCATTAACAAACGTCCAATATTAATCAGCATCACTTTCTCCTTGTGTTTCACGCTGATACAGCCGATAAGCGACCTGACCAGCCACTTTTTCGCGATATAACGACCAGTTGGCAGGAACGGCGGGCAGGCCATTTTCTACTTCACTTTCAACATATACCCAGGCTTCATCAGCCAGCCAACCGTTGTTTTCCAGTAAATTAATGGTTTCTTCCAACAAGCCACGGCGGAACGGAGGGTCAACAAACACAATATTATGCGGCGTTCCTTTTTGCATTAGAAAAGACATCGCATTGGTGTTCACGACTCGCGCATTGCCTGCTTTCAGCGTCGCGAGATTCTTGGTTAATTGCTGAGATACCGCGCGATCCATCTCAACCAGCGTAGCTTCCGCAGCGTAGCGTGACAAGGCTTCCAGCCCCAGCGCACCGCTACCTGCGAAGCAGTCCAGGCATTGCGCATCAACAATGACTGGCGCCAGCCAGTTAAACAGCGTTTCGCGCACGCGATCGGTGGTAGGACGTAGACCTGGGCTATCAGGAACCGGGAGTTTACGGCCTCGCCACTGCCCACCAATAATGCGGATTTGACCGCTGCCGGAATGATTCGGTTTTTTCATGGTAAATTGCTCAATCCGCCAGATAACACATACTTGCAGGCGGTGATGTGGATTAAGTTAAGTGGTAGACTATTTCATCATTTTTTTAGCTGCTATGTACATAGCGTTAACGCTGTGCCATGAAGCAACAGCGAGGAGTGTAGTCGCAGATGGCGAAAGAAAAAAAACGTGGCTTTTTTTCCTGGCTGGGCTTTGGTCAAAAAGAGCAGACCCCGGAAAAAGAGACAGAAACCCAAAACGAACAACCGGTTGTAGAAGAAATCGTCCAGGCGCAAGAGCCTGCGAAAGTTGCTGAACAACCCGTTGAAGAACAGCCGCAGGCGCATACTGAAGCTGAGGCGGAAACTTTTGCTGCCGACGTTGTGGAAGTCACTGAACACGTTGCCGAAAGTGAAAAAGCGCAACCTGAAGCGGTTGTCGAGCCGGAAGTTATTGCAGAACCGGAGCCGATAGTTGAAGAAACGCCAGCGTCGGTAGTTGAACCTGAAGTTACGCCAGAGCCAGTGGCTATTGAGCGTGAAGAGCTGCCGCTGCCAGAAGACGTTAAAGTCGAAGAAGTTTCGCCAGAAGAGTGGCAGGCCGAAGCGGAAACCGTGGAGATTGTCGAAGCGGCGGAAGAACAAGCAGCGAAAGAAGAAATCACCGACGAAGAGCTGGAAGCACAGGCGCTGGCCGCTGAAGCGGCAGAAGAGGCGGTGATGGTCGTTCCTCCGGCAGAAGAAGATCAGCCGGTGGAAGAGGTAGCCCAGGAGCAGGAAAAACCAACCAAAGAAGGTTTCTTCGCTCGCCTGAAACGCAGCCTGCTGAAAACTAAAGAAAACCTCGGTTCCGGATTTATCAGCCTGTTCCGTGGTAAAAAAATCGACGATGATCTGTTTGAAGAGCTGGAAGAGCAATTGCTCATCGCCGATGTGGGCGTGGAAACCACGCGCAAAATCATCACCAATCTGACTGAAGGCGCGACCCGCAAACAGCTTCGCGATGCTGAGGCGCTCTACGGTCTGCTGAAAGAAGAGATGGGTGAGATTCTGGCGAAGGTCGATGAACCGCTGAATGTCGAAGGTAAAACACCGTTCGTGATTCTGATGGTAGGCGTCAATGGCGTGGGTAAAACCACGACTATCGGTAAGCTGGCGCGTCAGTTTGAACAACAAGGTAAATCGGTCATGCTGGCGGCGGGCGATACTTTCCGTGCAGCAGCGGTTGAACAGCTTCAGGTCTGGGGTCAGCGCAACAATATTCCGGTGATTGCCCAGCATACCGGCGCGGATTCCGCCTCAGTTATCTTCGACGCTATTCAAGCCGCTAAGGCGCGTAATGTTGATGTCCTGATTGCCGATACCGCCGGACGCTTGCAGAACAAATCGCACCTGATGGAAGAGCTGAAGAAAATCGTCCGCGTGATGAAGAAACTCGACGTTGAAGCGCCGCATGAAGTTATGCTGACTATCGATGCCAGCACTGGGCAGAATGCGGTAAGCCAGGCCAAACTGTTCCATGAAGCCGTCGGCTTAACCGGCATCACGTTAACTAAACTGGACGGCACGGCGAAAGGCGGAGTAATTTTCTCGGTGGCTGACCAGTTTGGTATTCCTATTCGCTATATTGGTGTCGGCGAACGTATTGAGGATTTGCGTCCGTTTAAGGCGGACGACTTTATAGAGGCACTTTTTGCCCGAGAGGATTAACAATGATTCGCTTTGAACATGTCAGCAAGGCTTATCTCGGTGGGAGACAGGCGCTGCAGGGCGTTACGTTCCATATGCAGCCGGGTGAGATGGCGTTTCTGACCGGTCATTCCGGTGCAGGGAAAAGTACCCTCCTGAAGCTGATCTGTGGGATTGAGCGGCCCAGCGCCGGGAAAATCTGGTTTAGCGGCCATGACATCACGCGTCTGAAAAACCGTGAAGTTCCGTTTCTGCGCCGCCAGATTGGCATGATTTTCCAGGACCACCATCTACTGATGGATCGTACTGTCTACGATAATGTGGCGATCCCGTTGATTATCGCCGGTGCCAGCGGTGACGATATTCGTCGTCGTGTATCGGCGGCGCTGGATAAAGTCGGGCTACTGGACAAAGCGAAGAACTTTCCGATTCAGCTTTCTGGCGGTGAACAACAACGCGTTGGCATTGCCCGCGCGGTGGTTAACAAACCAGCGGTACTGCTGGCGGACGAACCGACCGGTAACCTTGACGACGCGCTGTCGGAAGGAATTTTACGCCTGTTTGAAGAGTTTAACCGCGTTGGGGTAACGGTATTGATGGCAACGCACGACATCAACCTGATTTCGCGGCGTTCCTATCGTATGCTCACCCTGAGCGATGGTCACTTGCATGGAGGCGTGGGCCATGAATAAGCGCGATGCAATCAATCATATCCGGCAGTTTGGCGGACGTCTGGATCGCTTCCGTAAATCGGTCGGCGGCTCAGGCGACGGTGGTCGTAACGCGCCGAAACGCCCGAAATCCTCGCCAAAACCGGTAAATCGCAAAACTAACGTTTTCAACGAACAGGTGCGTTATGCGTTCCACGGCGCTTTGCAGGATCTCAAAAGCAAACCGTTCGCTACGTTTTTAACGGTGATGGTCATCGCCATTTCCCTGACGCTGCCAAGCGTCTGCTACATGGTGTACAAAAACGTTAACCAGGCGGCGACGCAGTATTATCCCTCACCGCAAATCACCGTTTATCTGCAAAAAACGCTGGACGATGACGCAGCAGCGGGTGTGGTGGCACAGTTACAGGCCGAACAGGGCGTGGAGAAAGTGAACTATCTTTCTCGTGAGGACGCGTTGGGCGAGTTCCGTAACTGGTCTGGTTTTGGCGGCGCGCTGGACATGCTGGAGGAAAACCCACTTCCGGCTGTGGCGGTGGTGATCCCAAAACTCGATTTTCAGGGGACGGAGTCGCTGAATACGTTGCGTGATCGCATCACGCAAATTAACGGCATCGATGAAGTACGAATGGACGATAGCTGGTTTGCCCGTCTGACCGCACTGACTGGGCTGGTAGGGCGTGTTTCGGCGATGATCGGCGTGCTGATGGTGGCGGCAGTGTTCCTGGTTATCGGCAACAGCGTGCGTCTGAGCATATTTGCCCGCCGCGACTCCATCAACGTGCAGAAACTGATTGGCGCGACGGATGGTTTCATACTTCGCCCGTTCCTGTATGGTGGCGCGCTGCTGGGATTTTCTGGCGCATTACTGTCATTAATTTTGTCAGAAATTCTGGTGCTGCGTTTGTCATCGGCGGTTGCGGAAGTGGCGCAGGTATTCGGAACGAAGTTTGATATCAATGGTTTATCGTTCGATGAATGCCTGCTGCTGCTGCTGGTGTGTTCGATGATTGGCTGGGTGGCGGCATGGCTTGCCACGGTACAACATTTACGGCACTTTACGCCGGAATAATAAAATCGTGTTATACTCTTTCCCTGCAATGGGTTCCGTAGCAGGGAAAGAGACCCCGTTGTCTCTTCCCGGTATTTCATCTCTATGTCACATTTTGTGCGTAATTTATTCACAAGACAGCATTGAACTTGTGGATAAAATCACGGTCTGATAAAACTGTGAATGATAATCTCGTTGCTCTTAAGCTCTGGCACAGTTGTTGCTACCACTGAAGCGCCAGAAGATATCGATTGAGAGGATTTGAATGACTGACAAAATGCAAAGTTTAGCTTTAGCCCCTGTTGGCAACCTGGATTCTTACATCCGGGCAGCTAACGCATGGCCGATGTTGTCGGCTGACGAGGAGCGGGCGCTGGCTGAAAAGCTGCATTACCATGGCGATCTGGAAGCAGCTAAAACGCTGATCCTGTCTCACCTGCGGTTTGTTGTTCATATTGCTCGTAATTATGCGGGCTATGGCCTGCCACAGGCGGATTTGATTCAGGAAGGTAACATCGGCCTGATGAAAGCAGTGCGCCGTTTCAACCCGGAAGTGGGTGTGCGCCTGGTCTCCTTCGCCGTTCACTGGATCAAAGCAGAGATCCACGAATACGTTTTGCGTAACTGGCGTATCGTCAAAGTTGCGACCACCAAAGCGCAGCGCAAACTGTTTTTTAATCTGCGTAAAACCAAGCAGCGTCTGGGCTGGTTTAACCAGGATGAAGTCGAAATGGTGGCTCGCGAACTGGGCGTAACCAGCAAAGACGTCCGTGAGATGGAATCGCGTATGGCGGCACAGGACATGACTTTTGACATGTCTTCCGACGACGATTCCGACAGCCAGCCGATGGCTCCGGTGCTCTATCTGCAGGATAAATCATCTAACTTTGCCGACGGCATTGAAGATGATAACTGGGAAGAGCAGGCGGCAAACCGTCTGACCGACGCGATGCAGGGTCTGGACGAGCGTAGCCAGGATATCATCCGCGCGCGCTGGCTGGACGAAGATAACAAATCTACGTTGCAGGAACTGGCTGACCGTTACGGCGTTTCCGCTGAACGTGTACGTCAGCTGGAAAAGAACGCGATGAAAAAACTTCGCGCTGCCATTGAAGCGTAATTTCCGCTATTAAGCAGAGAACCCTGGATGAGAGTCCGGGGTTTTTGTTTTTTGGGCCTCTACAATAATCAATTCCCCCCTCCGGCAAAACGCCAATCCCCACGCAGATTGTTAATAAACTGTCAAAATAGCTATTCCAATATCATAAAAATCGGGTATGTTTTAGCAGAGTATGCTGCTAAAGCACGGGTAGTCATGCATAAAACGAAATAAAGTGCTGAACAACAACATCACAACACACGTAATAACCAGAAGAATGGGGATTCTCAGGATGAACATAAAGGGTAAAGCGTTACTGGCAGGATGTATCGCGCTGGCATTCAGCAATATGGCTCTGGCAGAAGATATTAAAGTCGCGGTCGTGGGCGCAATGTCTGGTCCGGTGGCACAGTATGGTGACCAGGAGTTTACTGGCGCAGAACAGGCGGTTGCGGATATCAACGCCAAAGGCGGCGTTAAAGGCAACAAACTGCAAATCGTAAAATATGACGATGCCTGTGACCCGAAACAGGCCGTCGCGGTGGCGAACAAAGTGGTTAACGACGGCATTAAATATGTCATTGGTCACCTCTGTTCTTCATCAACACAGCCAGCGTCTGACATTTATGAAGACGAAGGCATTTTAATGATCACCCCAGCGGCAACCGCGCCGGAGCTGACTGCCCGTGGCTATCAGCTGATCCTGCGCACCACCGGTCTGGACTCCGACCAGGGGCCGACGGCGGCAAAATATATTCTTAAGAAAGTGAAACCGCAGCGTATTGCTATCGTTCACGACAAACAACAGTACGGCGAAGGTCTGGCGCGTGCGGTGCAGGACGGCCTGAAGAAAGGCAATGCTAACGTAGTGTTCTTTGATGGCATCACCGCCGGGGAAAAAGATTTCTCGACGCTGGTGGCACGCCTGAAGAAAGAGAATATCGACTTCGTTTACTACGGCGGTTATCACCCGGAAATGGGGCAGATCCTGCGTCAGGCGCGCGCGGCGGGGCTGAAAACTCAGTTTATGGGGCCGGAAGGTGTGGCTAACGTCTCGCTGTCTAATATCGCGGGCGAGTCAGCGGAAGGACTGCTGGTGACCAAGCCGAAGAACTACGATCAGGTTCCGGCGAACAAACCGATTGTTGACGCGATCAAAGCGAAAAAACAGGATCCAAGCGGCGCATTCGTCTGGACCACCTACGCGGCGCTGCAATCTTTGCAGGCGGGGCTGAATCAGTCTGACGATCCGGCGGAGATCGCCAAATACCTGAAAGCGAACTCGGTTGATACGGTGATGGGGCCACTGACCTGGGATGAGAAAGGTGACCTGAAAGGCTTTGAGTTCGGTGTGTTTGACTGGCACGCCAACGGCACGGCGACCGATGCGAAGTAACAGATAGATAAATGAAAATGCCCGATGAGCTGAACCACCATCGGGTTTTTTTGTGTTTGTCGAAATGGTTGTAGAAAGATTAAACAATCCAGGATATGCTTAATGTACGGTAGAATTCCGTACATATTTATAAGTAGCAGGAGAGTTTACATGTCTGCTGTTAAAAAGCAGCGTATCGATCTGCGTTTAACTGACGATGACAAAAGTCTAATTGAGGAAGCGGCGGCGATATCTAATCAGTCCGTCAGCCAATTTATGTTGAATAGTGCCTCGCAGCGGGCTGCAGAAGTGATTGAACAGCATCGGCGAGTGATCCTTAATGAGGAGTCCTGGACGCGGGTGATGGATGCGCTGAGTAATCCGCCGTCACCAGGTGAAAAGTTAAAACGTGCGGCAAAACGTCTTCAGGGAATGTAATAATTTATGGATGATCTGACGATAGAGATTCTGACCGATGATGCAGATTATGATCTACAGCGATTCGACTGCGGCGAAGAAGCCTTAAATCTCTTTCTGACGACACATCTGGTTCGTCAGCATCGCAATAAAATTCTGCGAGCGTACATCCTTCGTGCCAACACGCCAGAACGCCAGGTCCTGGGATATTACACATTATCCGGCAGTTGTTTTGAACGAGCCGCATTGCCCTCGAAATCGAAACAGAAAAAAATTCCCTACAAAAATATTCCCAGCGTCACTCTTGGGCGTCTGGCAATTGATCGTTCAATACAGGGGCAGGGATGGGGAGCAACACTGGTTGCTCATGCCATGAAAGTCGTCTGGTCAGCCTCTTTAGCGGTAGGTATTCACGGTCTTTTTGTCGAGGCGCTGAATGAAAAAGCCCAGACGTTTTATCAGTCGCTGGGCTTTATCCCGTTGGTCGGAGAAAACGAAAATGCGTTATTTTTTCCAACCAAATCCATAGAACTGCTTTTTACACAGAGCGATTAACGCTTCTCCCAACCGCCCTGCTGTGCCGTAAACCCCTGTGCTTGCATAAACGCTGTCATCACGCCGCGATCTTCCACGCCAGCATCCGCCATCCACCAGGATGAAACGCCGGGATTATCACGTAACACTTCTTCCAGCAGATATTGCCCTACGCCGCGTCGGCGGGTGACTTCCCGTACACGCAGGGAATCCATCGCTCCCTCGGTGCCGCTTAAGGTTACTCGCACGGCAGCGAGCAGGCGCTCGTTAAAACGCGCGGCGTAAATACGGTGGGAATCGTCAACCTGTAAAGAGGAAGGAGAATACTCCGGCCAGATCTTTTGCAGGTCAATCCGATCCTGGTCGCTAAAGTTTTCTAATCGAATGATGGTCAGCTTCATGGGGAACCCGTACAAATCACAAAAGTGGAACCAGTGTAGCGAAATAATTTAATCGGAGGCTTTCTCTTTTTTATTTCTTTTGGCAGGTGATTAATTTTTTTTCAGCAATAATTACAAATTAAAAACATTATAGAATGAAAATTGTCCAGCATAATCCCCTGAATGGTAGTGAATTATTCCGCCCTTTGTACCGTTATTTTATGCTGACAACGGCGCTTTTTTCTGTTTATCTATCAATTAATTCAGAATATTATCTGTTCTTAATCGACTGAAAAATAGAGATTTTAATCGATATCATCACAAAAACTGCGCTAAACCCTTAATCGGACAGGCAAAAACAGCGCAGTATAAAAAAGAACAGTCTGATTTGTTAACACATAAAAAACAAAGCAACACAACATTACGAGTGGGGATTTTTGACTATGAAACGGAATGCGAAAACTATCATCGCAGGGATGATTGCACTGGCAATTTCACACACTGCTTTAGCCGACGATATTAAAGTTGCCGTTGTCGGCGCGATGTCCGGCCCGATTGCCCAGTGGGGTGATATGGAATTTAACGGCGCGCGTCAGGCGATTAAAGACATTAATGCCAAAGGGGGAATTAAGGGCGATAAGTTGGTTGGCGTGGAATATGACGACGCCTGCGACCCAAAACAAGCCGTTGCGGTCGCCAACAAAATCGTTAACGACGGCATTAAATACGTTATTGGCCATCTGTGTTCCTCTTCTACCCAACCTGCGTCAGATATCTATGAAGATGAAGGTATCCTGATGATCTCGCCGGGGGCGACTAACCCGGAGCTGACTCAACGCGGTTATCAACACATCATGCGTACTGCCGGGCTGGACTCTTCCCAGGGGCCAACGGCGGCAAAATACATTGTTGAGACGGTGAAGCCTCAGCGTATCGCCATCATTCACGACAAACAACAGTATGGCGAAGGGCTGGCGCGTTCGGTGCAGGACGGGCTGAAAGCGGCTAACGCCAACGTCGTCTTCTTCGACGGCATTACCGCTGGCGAGAAAGATTTCTCCGCGCTGATCGCCCGCCTGAAAAAAGAAAACATCGACTTTGTTTACTACGGTGGTTACTACCCGGAAATGGGGCAGATGCTGCGCCAGGCGCGTTCCGTTGGCCTGAATACTCAGTTTATGGGGCCGGAAGGTGTAGGTAATGCGTCGCTGTCGAACATTGCCGGCGATGCCGCCGAAGGCATGTTGGTCACCATGCCAAAACGCTATGACCAGGATCCGGCAAACAAAGGCATCGTTGATGCGCTGAAAGCGGACAAGAAAGATCCGTCCGGGCCTTATGTCTGGATCACCTACGCGGCGGTGCAATCTCTGGCAACTGCCCTTGAGCGTACCGGCAGCGATGAGCCGCTGACACTGGTGAAAGATTTAAAAGCTAACGGTGCAAACACCGTGATTGGGCCGCTGAACTGGGATGAAAAAGGCGATCTGAAGGGATTTGATTTTGGTGTCTTCCAGTGGCACGCCGACGGTTCATCCACGGCAGCCAAGTGATCATCCCACCGTCCGTGAAATGCGGGCGGGTTTAGAAAGGTTACCTTATGTCTGAGCAGTTTTTGTATTTCTTGCAGCAGATGTTTAACGGCGTCACGCTGGGCAGTACCTACGCGCTGATAGCCATCGGCTACACCATGGTTTACGGCATTATCGGCATGATCAACTTCGCCCACGGCGAGGTTTACATGATTGGCAGCTACGTCTCCTTTATGATCATCGCTGCACTGATGATGATGGGCATTGATACCGGCTGGCTACTGGTAGCGGCGGGGTTTGTCGGCGCAATCGTCATTGCCAGCGCCTACGGCTGGAGTATCGAACGGGTGGCCTATCGCCCGGTACGTAACTCTAAGCGCCTGATTGCGCTCATCTCGGCAATCGGTATGTCCATCTTCCTGCAAAACTACGTCAGCCTCACCGAAGGTTCGCGCGACGTGGCGCTGCCCAGCTTGTTTAACGGTCAGTGGGTGGTGGGTCATAGCGAAAACTTCTCTGCCTCTATTACCACCATGCAGGCGGTGATCTGGATTGTCACCTTCCTCGCCATGCTGGCGCTGACGATTTTCATTCGCTATTCCCGCATGGGGCGCGCGTGTCGTGCCTGCGCGGAAGATCTGAAAATGGCGAGCCTGCTTGGCATCAACACCGACCGGGTGATTGCGCTGACTTTTGTGATTGGCGCGGCGATGGCGGCGGTGGCGGGCGTTCTGCTCGGTCAGTTCTACGGCGTGATTAACCCCTATATCGGCTTTATGGCCGGGATGAAAGCCTTTACCGCAGCGGTGCTCGGTGGGATTGGCAGTATTCCGGGGGCGATGATTGGCGGGTTGATTCTGGGGATTGCGGAGGCGCTCTCTTCGGCTTATTTGAGTACGGAATATAAAGATGTGGTCTCATTTGCCTTACTGATTCTGGTTCTGCTGGTGATGCCGACAGGTATTCTGGGTCGTCCGGAGGTAGAGAAAGTATGAAACCGATGCATATTGCAATGGCGCTGCTTTCTGCCGCTATGTTCTTTGTTCTGGCGGGCATCTTTATGGGCGTGCAACTGGAACTGGATGGCACCAAACTGGTGGTTGACAGTGCTTCAGACATCCGTTGGCAGTGGGTGTTTATTGGCACAGCGGTGGTCTTTTTCTTCCAGCTTGTGCGACCCGCTTTCCAGAAAGGGCTAAAAAGCGTTTCCGGGCCGAAGTTTATTCTGCCCGCGATTGATGGCTCCACGGTGAAGCAGAAACTGTTCCTCGTGGCGCTGCTGGTGCTTGCGGTGGCGTGGCCGTTTATGGTTTCACGCGGGACGGTGGATATCGCCACCCTGACCATGATCTACATTATCCTCGGCCTCGGGCTGAACGTGGTGGTGGGGCTGTCTGGCCTGCTGGTGCTGGGTTACGGCGGTTTTTACGCCATCGGCGCTTACACCTTTGCGCTGCTCAATCACTATTACGGTCTGGGCTTCTGGACCTGCCTGCCAATTGCCGGGTTAATGGCAGCGGCGGCGGGCTTCCTTCTCGGCTTCCCGGTGCTGCGTCTGCGTGGTGATTATCTGGCGATCGTTACCCTCGGTTTCGGCGAAATTGTGCGCATATTGCTGCTCAATAATACCGAAATTACCGGCGGTCCGAACGGCATCAGTCAGATCCCGAAACCCACTTTCTTCGGCCTTGAGTTCAGCCGTACCGCCCGTGAAGGCGGCTGGGATACGTTCAGCAATTTCTTTGGCCTGAAATATGATCCCTCCGATCGCGTCATCTTCCTCTATCTGGTGGCCTTGCTGCTGGTAGTGTTCTCTTTGTTCGTCATTAACCGCCTGCTGCGGATGCCGCTGGGGCGTGCGTGGGAAGCGTTGCGTGAAGACGAGATCGCCTGCCGTTCGCTGGGCTTAAGCCCACGTCGTATCAAGCTGACCGCCTTTACCATCAGCGCCGCGTTTGCGGGTTTTGCCGGAACGCTGTTTGCTGCGCGCCAGGGCTTTGTCAGCCCGGAATCCTTCACCTTTGCCGAATCGGCATTTGTGCTGGCGATAGTGGTGCTTGGTGGTATGGGATCGCAGTTCGCGGTGATTCTGGCAGCAATTTTGCTGGTGGTGTCGCGCGAGTTGATGCGTGATTTCAACGAATACAGCATGTTAATGCTCGGTGGTTTGATGGTGCTGATGATGATCTGGCGTCCGCAGGGCTTGCTGCCCATGACGCGCCCGCAACTCAAGCTGAAAAACAGCGAAACGAAAGGAGAGCAGGTATGAATCAGCCATTATTATCTGTTAACGGCCTGATGATGCGCTTCGGCGGCCTGCTGGCGGTGAATAACGTCAATCTCGAACTGTACCCGCAGGAGATCGTCTCGTTAATCGGCCCTAACGGTGCCGGAAAAACCACGGTCTTTAACTGCCTGACCGGATTCTACAAACCCACTGGCGGCACCATTTTACTGCGCGATCAGCATCTGGAAGGTTTGGCTGGTCAGCAAATTGCCCGTATGGGGGTGGTGCGTACTTTTCAGCACGTGCGTCTGTTCCGTGAAATGACGGTGATTGAAAACCTGTTGGTGGCGCAGCATCAGCAACTGAAAACCGGGCTGTTCTCTGGCCTGTTGAAAACGCCTTCTTTCCGTCGCGCCCAAAGTGAGGCGCTCGATCGAGCCGCAACCTGGCTTGAGCGCATTGGTTTGCTGGAACACGCTAACCGTCAGGCGAGTAACCTGGCCTACGGTGACCAACGCCGTCTTGAAATTGCCCGCTGCATGGTGACGCAGCCGGAGATTTTAATGCTTGACGAACCTGCGGCAGGTCTTAACCCGAAAGAGACTAAAGAACTGGATGAGCTGATTGCCGAACTGCGTAACCATCACAACACCACTATCTTGTTGATTGAACACGATATGAAGCTGGTGATGGGGATTTCAGACAGAATTTACGTGGTCAATCAGGGGACGCCACTGGCAAACGGTACGCCGGAGCAGATCCGTAATAACCCGGACGTGATCCGTGCCTATTTAGGTGAGGCATAAGATGGAAAAAGTCATGTTGTCCTTTGACAAAGTCAGCGCCCACTACGGCAAAATCCAGGCGCTGCATGAGGTGAGCCTGCATATCAATCAGGGCGAGATTGTCACCCTCATTGGCGCGAACGGGGCGGGGAAAACCACCTTGCTCGGCACATTATGCGGCGACCCGCGCGCCACCAGCGGGCGAATTGTGTTTGATGATAAAGACATTACCGACTGGCAGACGGCGAAAATCATGCGTGAAGCGGTAGCGATTGTCCCGGAAGGGCGTCGTGTCTTCTCACGAATGACGGTGGAAGAGAACCTGGCAATGGGCGGCTTCTTTGCCGAACGCGACCAGTTTCAGGAGCGCATAAAGTGGGTGTATGAGCTGTTCCCGCGTCTGCATGAGCGCCGTATTCAGCGAGCGGGCACCATGTCCGGCGGTGAACAGCAGATGCTGGCGATTGGTCGTGCGCTGATGAGCAACCCGCGTTTGTTGTTGCTTGATGAGCCATCGCTCGGGCTGGCGCCGATTATCATCCAGCAAATTTTCGACACCATCGAGCAGCTGCGCGAGCAGGGGATGACTATCTTCCTCGTCGAGCAGAACGCCAACCAGGCGCTAAAGCTGGCGGATCGCGGCTACGTGCTGGAAAACGGCCATGTGGTGCTCTCCGATACCGGCGACGCGCTGCTGGCGAACGAAGCGGTGAGAAGCGCGTATTTAGGCGGGTAATAACACGTTGATTGATAAGGAGTCAAAAGACTCCTTTGAGACAGCTGACAAATGTAAAAATGCCTGATGCGCTGCGCTTATCAGGCCTACTGGGTGAGTTGCAATATATTGAATTTGTACGATCTTGTAGGCCAGATAAGGCGTTTACGCTGCATCCGGCATGAAACGATGAGCAATCTGTAGAGTTTGATTCAGACCTTCTATTTTCCCGCTTATCCGTGTCCCATCTCCCATTTTCCCTCACCCGCGCCGTCACTGCCTTGTCATCTTTCTGACACCTTACTATCTTACAAATGTAACAAAAAAGTTATTTTTCTGTAATTCGAGCATGTCATGTTACCCCGCGAGCATAAAACGCGTGAATTCGCGCATTCGGTACAACAAGAGAGATAAACGATGAAACCGTTACATTATACAGCTTCAGCACTGGCGCTCGGACTGGCGTTAATGGGGAATGCACAGGCAGTGACGACCATTCCGTTCTGGCATTCTATGGAAGGGGAACTGGGTAAAGAGGTGGATTCTCTGGCTCAACGTTTTAACGCCGAAAATCCGGATTACAAAATTGTACCGACCTACAAAGGCAACTACGAACAGAATTTAAGCGCGGGGATTGCCGCATTTCGTACCGGCAACGCGCCGGCTATTTTGCAGGTTTATGAAGTTGGCACCGCTACCATGATGGCGTCGAAAGCCATTAAACCGGTATATGACGTGTTTAAAGAGGCGGGGATTCAATTCGATGAATCGCAGTTTGTGCCGACGGTTTCCGGTTACTACTCCGACAGCAAAACGGGCCACTTACTCTCCCAGCCGTTCAACAGCTCGACCCCCGTACTCTATTACAACAAAGACGCCTTCAAGAAAGCAGGATTAGACCCGGAACAGCCGCCGAAAACCTGGCAGGATCTGGCGGACTATGCCGCAAAACTGAAAGCCTCCGGTATGAAGTGCGGCTACGCCAGCGGCTGGCAGGGCTGGATCCAACTGGAAAATTTTAGCGCCTGGAACGGTCTACCGTTTGCCAGCAAAAACAACGGCTTTGACGGCACAGATGCGGTGCTGGAGTTCAACAAGCCGGAGCAGGTGAAACACATCGCCATGCTCGAGGAGATGAACAAGAAGGGCGACTTCAGCTATGTCGGGCGTAAGGATGAATCCACCGAGAAGTTCTATAACGGTGATTGCGCGATGACCACCGCCTCTTCCGGTTCTCTTGCCAACATTCGCGAGTACGCCAAATTCAACTACGGCGTAGGCATGATGCCTTACGACGCCGATGCGAAAGATGCGCCACAAAATGCCATTATCGGCGGAGCCAGCCTGTGGGTGATGCAGGGCAAAGATAAAGAAACGTATACCGGCGTGGCGAAGTTCCTCGACTTCCTCGCGAAGCCAGAAAACGCTGCTGAATGGCATCAGAAAACCGGTTATCTGCCGATCACCAAAGCGGCGTATGACCTGACCCGTGAGCAGGGCTTTTACGAGAAAAACCCAGGGGCGGATACCGCGACGCGTCAGATGCTGAACAAACCGCCGTTGCCGTTCACCAAAGGGCTGCGTCTGGGCAACATGCCGCAGATCCGCGTGATTGTGGATGAAGAGCTGGAGAGCGTGTGGACCGGCAAGAAGACGCCACAGCAGGCGCTGGATACTGCCGTTGAGCGTGGGAATCAGTTACTGCGCCGCTTTGAGCAGTCTACGAAGTCTTAATTCTCTTACCCTCACCCTAACCCTCTCCCTAAGGGAGAGGGAACCGATCGGCGTGGTGGGAAAGTGCCGTGTCGGTTTGTCACTTCGTTCTGAAGGCGAAGGGAACCACCCGGCGTGGTAGAGCGAAGTTGACTCAATGGCAAAACGCCGCACCGCCTTTCTCCCTCGCCCCTTTGGGGAGAGGGTCGGGGTGAGGGGAACACAACACGAAGAGTTTATTTATGTCATCATCCCGTCCGGTGTTCCGCTCGCGCTGGCTGCCCTATCTGCTGGTCGCGCCGCAGCTCATCATCACCGTTATCTTTTTTATCTGGCCTGCGGGCGAAGCGTTGTGGTATTCGCTACAAAGCGTCGATCCGTTTGGTTTCTCCAGCCAGTTTGTCGGCCTGGATAACTTCGTCACGCTGTTCCATGACAGCTACTATCTCGACTCCTTCTGGACGACGATAAAATTCAGCACCTTTGTCACCGTCAGCGGTTTGCTGGTGTCGCTGTTCTTCGCGGCGCTGGTGGAGTACATCGTGCGCGGCAGTCGTTTCTATCAAACCTTGATGCTGCTGCCGTATGCCGTGGCACCCGCCGTTGCCGCCGTATTGTGGATCTTCCTGTTTAACCCCGGTCGTGGGCTGATCACCCATTTTCTCGCTGAGTTCGGCTACGACTGGAACCACGCGCAAAACAGCGGTCAGGCAATGTTTCTGGTGGTGTTTGCCTCGGTGTGGAAGCAAATCAGCTATAACTTTCTGTTCTTCTATGCCGCGCTGCAATCCATTCCCCGTTCGTTGATTGAAGCCGCAGCCATCGACGGCGCAGGCCCAATTCGCCGCTTCTTTAAGATTGCGTTACCGCTTATCGCTCCGGTGAGTTTCTTCCTGCTGGTGGTGAACCTGGTGTACGCCTTCTTCGACACCTTCCCGGTGATCGACGCCGCCACGTCCGGCGGGCCGGTTCAGGCCACCACGACGCTGATTTATAAGATCTACCGCGAAGGCTTTACCGGACTGGATCTGGCTTCGTCTGCCGCGCAGTCGGTGGTGTTGATGTTCCTCGTCATCGTGCTGACGGTGGTGCAGTTCCGCTATGTTGAAAGCAAGGTGCGTTACCAATGATTGAGAACCGTCCGTGGCTGACGATATTCAGCCATACCATGCTGATCCTCGGGATCGCGGTGATCCTCTTCCCGCTGTACGTGGCGTTTGTCGCGGCAACGCTGGATAAACAAGCCGTCTATGCCGCGCCGATGACGCTAATTCCCGGCACGCATCTGCTGGAAAACATCCACAACATCTGGGTGAACGGGGTAGGCACGAATAGTGCGCCGTTCTGGCGGATGTTGCTTAACAGCTTCGTGATGGCGTTCAG
Organism: Escherichia sp. MR; assembly: GCF_005280595.1. Classification (NCBI taxonomy): domain Bacteria; kingdom Pseudomonadati; phylum Pseudomonadota; class Gammaproteobacteria; order Enterobacterales; family Enterobacteriaceae; genus Escherichia; species Escherichia sp. MR. Next base: position 37,158 of record NZ_SZVK01000003.1, read on the forward strand.
TATTACGCTCGGCAAAATTACTGTCTCGATGCTCTCGGCATTCGCTATTGTCTGGTTTCGCTTTCCGCTGCGTAACCTCTTCTTCTGGATGATTTTTATCACCCTGATGCTGCCGGTTGAAGTACGTATCTTCCCGACGGTAGAAGTCATCGCCAATCTGAAGATGCTCGACAGCTATGCAGGTTTAACGCTGCCGCTGATGGCCTCGGCGACCGCCACGTTTCTGTTCCGCCAGTTCTTTATGACCCTACCGGATGAGCTGGTGGAAGCCGCGCGGATCGACGGCGCGTCGCCAATGCGCTTCTTTTGCGACATTGTCTTTCCGTTGTCGAAAACCAATCTGGCGGCGCTGTTTGTGATCACCTTTATCTACGGCTGGAACCAGTATCTGTGGCCGCTGCTGATTATTACCGACGTTGATCTCGGCACTACCGTTGCAGGGATCAAAGGGATGATTGCCACAGGCGAAGGCACCACGGAATGGAACTCGGTGATGGCGGCGATGTTGTTAACTCTGATCCCACCAGTAGTGATTGTTTTAGTGATGCAGCGTGCCTTCGTGCGCGGCCTGGTCGATAGTGAGAAATAAGATGGCAGGACTGAAATTACAGGCAGTAACCAAAAGCTGGGATGGCAAAACCCAGGTCATTAAACCGCTGACCCTTGATGTGGCGGATGGCGAATTTATCGTGATGGTCGGGCCGTCTGGCTGCGGGAAATCCACGCTGCTGCGCATGGTTGCCGGGCTGGAGCGGGTAACGGAAGGCGATATCTGGATCAACAATGAGCGTGTGACCGAAATGGAGCCGAAAGATCGCGGGATTGCGATGGTGTTCCAGAACTACGCGCTTTATCCGCATATGAGCGTCGAAGAAAACATGGCGTGGGGGCTGAAAATTCGCGGCATGGGCAAGCAGCAAATTGCCGAGCGCGTTCAAGAAGCGGCACGCATTCTGGAACTGGACGGCCTGCTTAAGCGCCGCCCGCGTGAGCTTTCCGGCGGGCAGCGCCAGCGCGTGGCAATGGGGCGCGCGATTGTGCGCGATCCGGCGGTATTTTTGTTTGATGAGCCGCTCTCGAACCTTGATGCCAAGCTGCGCGTGCAGATGCGCCTTGAGTTGCAGCAATTGCACCGTCGCCTGAAAACGACTTCACTCTACGTTACTCACGATCAGGTTGAGGCGATGACGCTCGCTCAGCGGGTGATGGTGATGAACGGCGGCGTTGCCGAACAGATTGGCACGCCGGTTGAAGTGTATGAAAAGCCCGCCAGCCTGTTTGTGGCGAGTTTTATCGGCAGTCCAGCGATGAACCTGCTGACAGGCCGCGTGAATAACGAAGGCACGTACTTCGAACTGGACGGCGGTATCGCGCTGCCGCTAAACGGTGGCTACCGGCAGTATGCCGGACGTAAAATGACCCTCGGTATTCGCCCGGAACATATTGCGTTAAGCTCGCAGGCAGAAGGCGGCGTGCCGCTGGTGATGGACACGCTGGAGATCCTCGGCGCAGATAACCTGGCGCACGGACGCTGGGGCGAACAGAAGCTGGTGGTACGACTGGCGCATCAGGAGCGCCCGACGGCAGGCAGTACGCTGTGGCTGCATCTGTCGGAAAATCAGCTACATCTTTTTGATGGTGAAACAGGACAACGAGTATGAGTAACTGGCCTTATCCTCGCATCGTCGCCCATCGTGGCGGCGGTAAACTGGCTCCAGAAAACACCCTGGCGGCAATCGATGTGGGGGCAAAATACGGTCATAAGATGATCGAATTTGACGCGAAGTTATCGAAAGATGGCGAGATCTTCTTGCTCCATGACGATAATCTCGAGCGTACCAGCAACGGCTGGGGCGTAGCAGGCGAACTAAACTGGCAGGATTTACTGCGCGTGGATGCAGGCAGTTGGTACAGCAAAGCGTTTAAAGGCGAGCCGCTGCCCTTGCTTTCGCAGGTGGCGGAACGCTGCCGCGAACACGGGATGATGGCGAATATCGAAATCAAACCCACCACGGGCACTGAGCCATTAACGGGCAAAATGGTGGCGCTGGCGGCGCGTGAACTTTGGACTGCTATGACGCCGCCGCTGCTGTCATCGTTTGAGATTGATGCTTTAGAAGCTGCACAACAGGCTGCACCGGAACTGCCGCGCGGTTTGTTGCTTGATGAGTGGCGCGACGACTGGCGAGAACTGACTATGCGGCTGGGCTGCGTCTCTATTCATCTCAATCATAAGTTGCTCGATAAAACGCGAGTGAGGCAGTTGAAAGACGCCGGATTACGGATTCTGGTGTATACCGTCAACAAACCCCAGCGCGCGGCAGAGTTGCTGCGCTGGGGCGTGGATTGCATTTGTACCGATGCGATTGACGTGATTGATCCGAACTTTACGGCCCAATAGTTTTCAACGGAATATCAGGCTGCGGCGTGCTGGGTTGATTCAGCATGTCGCCGTTTCTCCTCTCCGGCAGCATATGCTGCTGATTCAGCGAGTTATCCGGATTACGGTTGCTGTTTAACATCCCGCCGTTGGTGTTGGGCAGCATTTGCTGCCGGGCGGGATTTAGCTCCCCCGGCTGCGACTGCAATACCCGCTGCGAGTTACTGTTAATCTGATTTTCTAAATGTTGCTGCTGTAATTGCGTCTGCGTTTTCAGTTGCTGATTCAGCATCCCTTTTTGCTGGATTTGCTGGGTCTGCATCTGGGTTTGCATCCGTTGCTGACTGGGGATCTGATACCCCGACTGGTTAGGGTTGTTCAGAGTATTAATGGGCTGTGCAAAGCCGACGAACGGCAGGAGTGCCGTCAAAAGCAGAAGTCGTTTCATCGCGTATCCTCCTCTGAAGATATCCTTTAAGTTTACTCGCTTCCCGGCAAAACGATGATTAATTCAGAGTTATATACCAGGCTTAGCTGGGGTTGCCCCACACATAACTGGAGAATAACGATGATAAAACCGACGTTTTTACGCCGGGTGGCCATTGCTGCTCTGCTCTCAGGAAGTTGTTTTAGTGTTGTTGCCGCGCCACCTGCGCCGCCGCCGGTCTCGTATGGCGTGGAGGAAGATGTCTTCCATCCGGTGCGCGCGAAGCAGGGGATGGTGGCGTCTGTGGATGCTACTGCCACTCAGGTGGGGGTGGATATCCTTAAAGAAGGTGGTAATGCCGTTGATGCTGCCGTGGCAGTAGGGTATGCGCTGGCGGTAACGCATCCGCAGGCGGGGAATCTGGGCGGCGGCGGTTTTATGCTGATCCGCACTAAGGATGGCAATACAACCGCTATCGATTTCCGCGAAATGGCACCCGCCAAAGCGACCCGCGATATGTTTCTCGATGACCAGGGCAATCCGGACAGCAAAAAATCACTCACTTCGCATCTGGCCTCCGGTACGCCTGGCACGGTCGCAGGCTTCTCGCTGGCGCTGGAGAAGTACGGCACTATGCCGCTGAACAAAGTGGTGCAACCGGCGTTTAAACTGGCGCGTGATGGTTTTATCGTTAACGACGCGCTGGCCGACGATCTCAAAACCTACGGCAGTGAAGTGCTGCCGAATCACGAAAACAGCAAGGCTATCTTCTGGAAAGAGGGTGAACCGCTGAAAAAGGGCGACAGGCTGGTACAGGCGAATCTGGCAAAGAGTCTGGAGATGATTGCTGAAAACGGCTCGGACGAATTCTACAAAGGCAAGATAGCGGAACAGATTGCCCAGGAGATGCAGAAAAACGGCGGCTTAATTACCAAAGAGGATTTAGCGGCGTATAAAGCGGTCGAACGCACACCAATAAGCGGCGATTATCGCGGGTATCAGGTTTACTCCATGCCACCGCCATCCTCCGGCGGGATTCATATCGTGCAGATCCTCAATATCCTGGAAAACTTCGATATGAAGAAATACGGCTTTGGCAGTGCCGACGCGATGCAAATCATGGCTGAAGCTGAGAAATACGCCTACGCTGACCGCTCGGAATATCTTGGCGACCCGGATTTTGTCAAAGTGCCGTGGCAGGCGCTGACCAATAAAGCCTATGCCAAATCCATTGCCGATCAAATTGATATCAACAAAGCGAAACCGTCCAGCGAAATTCGCCCAGGCAAACTTGCGCCTTATGAGAGCAATCAAACAACCCATTACTCAGTGGTGGATAAAGACGGTAACGCGGTGGCGGTGACCTATACGCTGAACACCACCTTCGGTACGGGGATTGTCGCGGGCGAGAGCGGTATTCTGCTTAATAACCAGATGGATGATTTCTCCGCCAAACCGGGCGTGCCGAACGTTTACGGGCTGGTGGGCGGTGATGCTAACGCCGTCGGGCCGAACAAACGTCCGCTGTCGTCAATGTCGCCAACGATTGTGGTGAAGGACGGTAAAACCTGGCTGGTTACCGGTAGCCCAGGCGGGAGCCGGATTATCACCACCGTGCTGCAAATGGTGGTGAACAGCATCGATTATGGAATGAACGTTGCCGAAGCGACCAATGCGCCGCGTTTCCACCATCAGTGGTTACCGGACGAGCTGCGCGTCGAGAAAGGATTTAGCCCGGATACGCTCAAGCTGCTGGAAGAAAAAGGTCAGAAAGTGGCGCTGAAAGAGGCGATGGGCAGTACACAAAGCATTATGGTTGGGCCGGACGGTGAGTTGTATGGGGCATCCGACCCGCGCTCAGTGGATGATTTAACGGCGGGGTATTAATATCTTAAGCCCTCTCCCGGTAGGTGAGGGCTTAAATGACCAACTTAGATTGCAAATTCTTTACTTCACCCGCGCCATAAAATACGCATCGACATATTCACCATTTCGCAAAGCATACTTCTTACCAGTCCCTTCAATTTCAAAGCCGAATTTTTTGTAGACCTTAATTGCCGGGGCGTTATCGACAAACACGGTTAGTTCAATGCGATCTACCCGCAGCCAGTTGTCGCACATCTCAATCATCTCTCGCATCAGGGCGCTGGCGACGCCGCGATTGTGCCAGCGGGAGTCGACGCAGATACCAAAATCGGCAACATGACTGCGGCGCGGGCGTTGCTGCACGTCAATGGTGAGATGACCCACGACGGTTCCATCAATACAGGCGACTAACTGTTTGATGCCGGGACGATCGGCGAGTCGCTCCTGCCACATATGATCGGAAGGATGAGGCACCTGTAGCGTGTTGTAATACACCTCCGGCTGGGCGTGGATTTGCCGAATGGCCTCGTAATCGCGCGTTTCAGCGTGGCGTATCACTATCTCACTCATTCCTCTGTCCTCTTTGGGGTAAATGTCCCTTTCAACATCATTGACTTTCAAATGCGAGTCAAATGCATTTTTTTGCAAAAAGTGTTGGACAAGTGCGAATGAGAATGATTATTATTGTCTCGCGATCAGGAAGACCCTCGCGGAGAACCTGAAAGCACGACATTGCTCACATTGCTTCCAGTATTACTTAGCCAGCCGGGTGCTGGCTTTTTTTTTGCTTTCGTTCCTGCCAGGCTGACTTGCTATTTTGCCCACGGGAAGTGCTCGTGTTGAGACAAATGCAAAATTGCCTGATGCGCTACGCTTATCAGCCTACAATCCTGTGCCCGAACCGTAGGTCGGATAAGGCGTTCACGCCGCATCCGGCATGATCAAAGTGCACTTTGCCAACAATCTGACGTACTGAAGCACAGGCATAGGAACCACGTCCGCTTTGCGTTAAGGTGTAACTAACCACCTTATAAAAGGACGAAATCATGGTCATTAACTGCGCCTTTATTGGCTTCGGCAAAAGCACCACCCGTTACCATCTGCCGTATGTACTTAACCGCAAAGATAGCTGGCATGTCGCGCATATTTTCCGCCGCCATGCGAAGCCGGAAGAACAGGCTCCTGTCTACTCGCATATCCATTTCACCAGCGATCTCGACGAAGTATTAAACGATCCTGACGTTAAGCTGGTTGTCGTCTGCACTCACGCTGATAGCCACTTCGAGTACGCGAAGCGCGCGCTGGAAGCCGGGAAAAATGTGCTAGTTGAAAAACCGTTCACCCCTACGCTTGCGCAGGCGAAAGAGCTGTTTGCGCTGGCAAAAAGCAAAGGGCTGACCGTCACGCCGTATCAGAATCGCCGCTTTGATTCTTGCTTCCTGACGGCGAAAAAAGCGATTGAAAGCGGCAAGCTGGGGGAGATTGTTGAAGTGGAAAGCCATTTTGACTACTACCGCCCGGTGGCAGAAACTAAACCGGGGCTGCCGCAAGATGGTGCATTTTATGGCCTTGGCGTGCATACCCTCGACCAGATTATCTCGCTGTTCGGTCGCCCGGATCATGTGGCTTACGACATTCGCAGCCTGCGTAATAAAGCCAATCCGGACGACACCTTTGAAGCGCAGTTGTTTTATGGTGATTTGAAAGCCATCGTCAAAACCAGCCATCTGGTGAAAATCGATTATCCGAAATTTATCGTTCACGGTAAGAAAGGTACATTTATTAAATACGGTATCGACCAGCAGGAAACCAGCCTGAAGGCTAATATTATGCCGGGCGAACCGGGATTCGCAGCGGATGATTCGGTCGGTGTGCTGGAGTATGTCAATGACGAGGGCGTGACGGTAAGAGAAGAGATGACGCCGGAGGTGGGAGATTACGGACGCGTCTACGATGCGCTGCATCAAACCATCACCACCGGTGCACCAAATTACGTCAAGGAATCTGAAGTTCTTACTAATCTGGAAATCCTTGAACGCGGTTTTGAACAAGTCTCTCCCTCCACAGTGACTCTCGCGAAGTAAGTTTGATGGCTCCTCGAATAGTTCAATTTTTTTGAAAAGAGGGGTCAATTTTCACCCTCTATCATCCCCGGCGGATCGGGTCCACACTAAGCCCATCGAAAACATTCAGGGGGTGAATACAAATGATCTACTTACGCAAAGCAAATGAACGTGGTCATGCAAATCATGGCTGGCTGGACTCCTGGCACACTTTCTCTTTTGCCAACTATTACGATCCGAATTTTATGGGCTTCTCCGCGCTGCGCGTGATTAACGACGACGTGATTGAAGCAGGGCAGGGCTTCGGCACTCACCCACATAAAGATATGGAAATTTTGACCTACGTGCTGGAAGGTACTGTTGAGCATCAGGACAGCATGGGCAATAAAGAGCATGTTCCGGCGGGCGAGTTTCAGATAATGAGTGCGGGTACGGGTATTCGTCACTCAGAGTACAACCCCAGCAGCACCGAGCGTCTGCATCTGTATCAGATCTGGATCATGCCAGAAGAAAATGGGATTACGCCGCGTTATGAACAGCGTCGCTTTGATGCCGTGCAGGGCAAACAGCTGGTTCTTTCGCCGGATGCGCGTGATGGTTCGCTGAAAGTGTATCAGGATATGGAACTTTACCGCTGGGCGCTGGTAAAAGATGAGCAGTCGATACATCAGATTGCCGCTGAACGCCGCGTCTGGATCCAGGTAGTAAAAGGCAATGTCACCATTAACGGTGTCAAAGCCTCTACCAGCGATGGTCTGGCAATCTGGGATGAGCAGGCAATCTCCGTCCACGCCGATAGCGACAGTGAAATCCTGCTGTTCGATTTACCGCCAGTCTAAATTTATCTCACAAACCTTCCTGAGGAATCAGGAAGGTTGTGATGCGTCCGTGGTAAACTAAAGGAATCTATCCCTTTTGTACCCTTCAGGACGATGAAAAAGAAAAGACCCGTACTTCAGGATGTGGCTGACCGTGTAGGCGTGACCAAAATGACGGTCAGCCGTTTTTTACGCAACCCGGAGCAGGTCTCCGTCGCCTTACGCGGCAAGATTGCCGCCGCTCTTGATGAACTGGGTTATATTCCCAACCGCGCGCCCGATATCCTCTCAAATGCTACCAGCCGGGCAATTGGCGTCCTGTTACCTTCTCTCACCAACCAGGTTTTCGCGGAAGTATTACGCGGCATCGAAAGCGTCACCGACGCGCACGGTTATCAGACTATGCTGGCGCACTACGGTTATAAACCGGAAATGGAGCAAGAACGTCTCGAATCGATGCTCTCCTGGAATATCGACGGGCTGATCCTCACCGAACGTACCCACACGCCGCGCACCTTAAAGATGATTGAAGTGGCAGGTATTCCGGTGGTGGAACTGATGGACAGTAAATCACCGTGCCTCGATATCGCCGTCGGTTTTGATAACTTTGAAGCGGCACGCCAGATGACCACCGCCATTATTGCTCGCGGGCATCGTCACATTGCCTATCTCGGCGCACGTCTCGACGAACGTACTATCATCAAACAGAAGGGATACGAACAGGCGATGCTGGATGCAGGCCTGGTGCCATATAGCGTGATGGTTGAACAATCTTCTTCTTACTCTTCAGGTATTGAACTGATTCGCCAGGCGCGGCGGGAATATCCGCAGTTGGATGGCGTATTCTGTACCAACGATGACCTGGCTGTCGGCGCGGCGTTTGAATGTCAGCGTTTGGGGCTGAAAATTCCTGACGATATGGCGATTGCCGGTTTCCACGGTCACGATATTGGTCAGGTGATGGAGCCACGGCTGGCGAGTGTGCTGACACCGCGTGAGCGGATGGGCAGCATTGGCGCTGAACGCCTGCTGGCGCGTATTCGTGGCGAAGCAGTGACACCGAAAATGTTAGATTTAGGTTTCACCTTGTCACCGGGCGGATCTATTTAAGCTCACAAATTTGAAGTAGCTCACACTTATACACTTAAGGCACGGATGGATATTGCTTCTGATTTTGTCCGGCTGGACAATGTTACCGATAACAGTTACCCGTAACATTTTTAATTCTTGTATTGTGGGGGCACCACTTTGAGCACGACTAACCATGATCACCACATTTACGTCTTGATGGGCGTATCGGGCAGCGGCAAATCTGCGGTCGCCAGTGAAGTGGCGCATCAACTTCATGCCGCGTTTCTTGATGGCGATTTCCTCCATCCGCGTCGCAATATCGAAAAAATGGCGTCCGGTGAACCGTTGAATGATGACGATCGCAAACCGTGGTTACAGGCACTGAACGACGCCGCGTTTGCCATGCAGCGCACCAATAAAGTGTCGCTGATCGTCTGTTCTGCACTGAAAAAGCACTATCGCGACCTGCTACGCGCGGGTAATCCGAATCTCTCTTTCATCTACCTGAAAGGCGATTTTGATGTGATTGAAAGCCGCCTGAAAGCGCGTAAAGGCCATTTCTTTAAAACCCAAATGCTGGTGACGCAGTTTGAAACGCTGCAGGAACCGGGTGCGGACGAAACCGATGTACTGGTGGTGGATATCGATCAGCCACTGGAAGGTGTTGTGGCAAGCACCATTGAGGTTATTAAAAAAGGCAAATAAGTAGTGAGTACATTAACGCTTGTTTTAACAGCAGTAGGGTCTGTTTTACTGCTGCTGTTTTTAGTCATGAAGGCGCGTATGCACGCTTTCCTGGCTTTGATGGTGGTGTCTATGGGGGCTGGCCTTTTTTCCGGTATGCCGCTCGATAAAATCGCAGCGACGATGGAAAAAGGGATGGGAGGCACCCTCGGCTTCCTGGCGGTGGTTGTCGCTCTGGGAGCCATGTTTGGCAAGATCTTACATGAAACCGGCGCAGTCGATCAGATTGCCGTCAAAATGCTCAAATCCTTCGGCCACAGCCGCGCTCATTATGCCATTGGCCTTGCTGGGCTGGTTTGTGCGCTACCGCTGTTCTTTGAAGTGGCGATTGTTCTGCTGATTAGCGTTGCTTTCTCAATGGCGCGCCATACCGGCACGAACCTGGTGAAACTGGTTATCCCGTTATTCGCCGGTGTGGCGGCAGCGGCGGCGTTCTTACTGCCGGGGCCAGCGCCAATGCTGCTGGCATCGCAGATGAACGCCGACTTTGGCTGGATGATCTTGATTGGCCTGTGTGCGGCAATTCCGGGAATGATTATTGCCGGGCCGCTGTGGGGTAATTTCATCAGCCGCTACGTGGAACTGCATATTCCTGACGACATCAGCGAACCGCATCTCGGCGAAGGAAAAATGCCATCTTTCGGATTCAGCCTGTCGCTGATCCTGCTGCCGCTGGTGCTGGTAGGTCTTAAAACCATTGCCGCGCGTTTTGTGCCGGAAGGCTCTACCGCTTATGAATGGTTCGAGTTTATCGGTCATCCGTTTACCGCGATTCTGGTTGCTTGTCTGGTGGCGATTTATGGTCTGGCGATGCGTCAGGGTATGCCGAAAGACAAAGTGATGGAGATTTGCGGTCACGCGCTGCAACCGGCGGGAATCATTCTGCTGGTGATTGGTGCAGGTGGCGTGTTCAAACAGGTACTGGTTGATTCTGGCGTAGGTCCGGCACTGGGCGAAGCGTTAACCGGGATGGGGCTGCCGATTGCGATCACTTGCTTCGTGCTGGCCGCTGCAGTGCGCATCATTCAGGGTTCTGCCACCGTTGCCTGCTTAACGGCGGTGGGACTGGTGATGCCGGTTATTGAACAACTGAACTACTCCGGTGCGCAAATGGCGGCGTTGTCGATTTGTATCGCCGGTGGTTCGATTGTTGTCAGCCACGTTAACGACGCTGGTTTCTGGTTGTTCGGTAAATTTACCGGCGCGACCGAAGCCGAAACGCTGAAAACCTGGACCATGATGGAAACCATCCTTGGCACTGTCGGTGCTATCGTCGGGATGATTGCGTTCCAGCTGTTGAGTTAAGTTTGTTCGCCCGGTAGTTCTGACGCTACCGGGCTCATTTCGAGAAATTATCCCCGTCACCCCTTCATCCACATCCGAACGCCGTCGAGGAACATCTGGGTTGCCATCATCACCAGAATCAATCCCATCAGGCGTTCCAGTGCATTCACCCCTTTCTCGCCCAGCAGACGTAAAAATAGCGATGACTGCAGCAGGATGACAAATGTGCCGCCCCAGGCCAGCAGCAGGGCAATCACCAGATGCCCCATCTGATTGGGGTACTGATGAGACAGCAACATCAGCGTGGCGAGAATCGTCGGCCCGGCGACCAGCGGAATGGCTAATGGCACGATAAATGGCTCTTCACCGGCCGGAAGCCCACTGCTGTTTCCCGATGCGCTGGGGAAAATCATCTTAATGGCAATCAGAAACAGAATGATGCCGCCAGAAATAGAGACGGTTTCCGCCCGCAGACTAAGAAATGCCAGAATTTTCTCACCCGCAAACAGGAACACCAGCATCACCAGAAGAGCAATAAGCAACTCTCGCACCATGATTGCCCGACGTCTTTTCGGTTCAGTATGTTTCAGTACGGACATAAAAATAGGTAGGTTTCCGAGCGGATCCATAATCAAGATCAATAAAACTGCTGCAGAAATGATTTCATTCATAACTCAAGTTCCCTGATAATTGCGTTGGACTTTCTGCGTGCTATGAAAGCAGGATAAGTCGCATTACTGATTGCTTCGCTATCATTGATTAATTTCACTTGCGACTTTGGCTGCTTTTTGTATGGTGAAAGATGTGCCACGAGGACACCGGCACATATATACAGCACACATCTTTGCAGGAAAAAAACGCTTATGAAAAATGTTGGTTTTATCGGCTGGCGCGGTATGGTCGGCTCCGTTCTCATGCAACGCATGGTTGAAGAGCGCGACTTCGACGCCATTCGCCCTGTCTTCTTTTCGACTTCCCAGCCTGGTCAGGCTGCACCGTCCTTTGGCGGTACTACCGGCACACTCCAGGATGCCTTTGATCTGGAGGCGCTGCAGGCCCTCGATATCATCGTAACCTGTCAGGGCGGCGATTATACCAACGAAATCTATCCAAAGCTCCGTGAGAACGGGTGGCAAGGTTACTGGATTGACGCAGCATCGTCTCTGCGCATGAAAGACGACGCCATCATCATCCTTGACCCAGTCAATCAGGACGTCATTACTGACGGATTAAATAAAGGCATCAGGACTTTTGTGGGCGGTAACTGTACCGTAAGCCTGATGTTGATGTCGTTAGGCGGTTTATTCGCCAATGATCTTGTTGATTGGGTTTCCGTTGCAACCTACCAGGCGGCTTCCGGCGGTGGTGCGCGACATATGCGGGAGTTGTTAACCCAGATGGGCCAACTGTATGGTCATGTGGCGGATGAACTCGCAACCCCGTCCTCTGCTATTCTCAATATTGAACGCAAAGTCACGACCTTAACCCGCAGCGGCGAGTTGCCGGTGGATAACTTTGGTGTTCCGCTGGCGGGTAGCCTGATTCCGTGGATCGACAAACAGCTTGATAACGGTCAGAGCCGCGAAGAATGGAAAGGGCAGGCGGAAACTAACAAGATCCTCAACACATCTTCTGTGATTCCGGTAGATGGTTTATGCGTGCGTGTCGGAGCATTGCGCTGCCATAGTCAGGCATTCACCATCAAATTGAAAAAAGATGTATCGATTCCGACCGTGGAAGAACTGCTGGCGGCTCACAATCCGTGGGCGAAAGTCGTACCAAACGATCGGGAAATCACTATGCGTGAGCTAACCCCAGCAGCCGTTACTGGCACGCTGACCACGCCTGTAGGCCGCCTGCGTAAACTGAATATGGGACCAGAATTTCTGTCAGCCTTTACCGTGGGTGACCAGTTGCTGTGGGGTGCAGCGGAGCCGCTGCGCCGGATGCTTCGTCAACTGGCGTAATCTTTATTCATTAAATCTGGGGCGCAATGCCGCCCCTTTTAGTGCGTAATACAGGAGTAAGCGCAGATGTTTCATGATTTACCGGGAGTTAGATAGAGCATTGGCTATTCTTTAAGGGTGGCAGAATACATGAGTATTCACTGCCTTACCTGAAGGGAGGACGACGCAGAGAGGATGCACAGAGTGCTGCGCCGTTCAGGTCAAAAAAATGTCACAACCAGATGTCAAAAATCAGTTGGATGGGGTGACACAATAAAACAGGAAGACAAGCATGTCCGTTCGTATCGATAGAGACGTGATAAACGCGCTAATTGCAGGCCATTTTGCAGACCCATTTTCCGTACTGGGAATGCATAAAACTACAGCAGGACTGGAAGTCCGTGCCCTTTTACCTGACGCCACCGATGTGTGGGTGATTGAACCAAAAACCGGACGCAAAGTCGCTAAACTGGAGTGTCTCGACTCTCGTGGATTCTTCAGCGGCGTCATTCCACGACGTAAGAATTTTTTCCGCTATCAGTTGGCTGTTGTCTGGCATGGTCAGCAGAATCTTATTGATGACCCTTACCGTTTTGGCCCTTTAATTCAGGAAATGGATGCCTGGCTGTTATCTGAAGGTACTCACCTGCGCCCGTATGAAACCTTAGGCGCACACGCAGATACCATGGATGGCGTTACCGGCACGCGTTTTTCTGTCTGGGCACCCAATGCCCGCCGAGTCTCGGTTGTTGGGCAATTCAACTACTGGGATGGTCGTCGTCATCCGATGCGCCTGCGTAAAGAGAGCGGCATCTGGGAACTGTTTATCCCTGGCGCGCACAACGGTCAGCTCTATAAATACGAAATGATTGATGCCAATGGCAATCTGCGTTTGAAGTCTGATCCTTATGCCTTTGAAGCACAGATGCGTCCGGAAACCGCTTCCCTTATTTGCGGACTGCCTGAAAAGGTCGTGCAGACCGAAGAGCGCAAAAAAGCGAATCAGTTTGATGCGCCAATCTCTATCTATGAAGTTCATCTGGGTTCCTGGCGTCGTCACACCGACAACAACTTCTGGTTAAGTTATCGCGAGCTGGCCGATCAACTGGTGCCTTACGCTAAATGGATGGGCTTTACCCATCTCGAACTGCTGCCAATTAACGAACATCCATTCGATGGTAGCTGGGGCTATCAACCGACGGGTCTGTACGCGCCAACTCGCCGTTTTGGTACTCGCGATGACTTCCGCTATTTCATTGATGCCGCACACGCAGCCGGTTTGAACGTTATTCTTGACTGGGTGCCGGGGCACTTCCCGACTGATGACTTTGCACTTGCCGAATTTGACGGAACAAATCTGTATGAACACAGCGATCCGCGCGAAGGCTATCATCAGGACTGGAACACGCTGATCTACAACTATGGTCGCCGTGAAGTCAGTAACTTCCTTGTCAGTAACGCGCTGTACTGGATTGAACGTTTTGGTATTGATGCGCTGCGTGTCGATGCGGTGGCGTCGATGATTTATCGCGACTACAGCCGTAAAGAGGGCGAGTGGATCCCCAACGAGTTTGGTGGACGCGAGAATCTGGAAGCGATTGAATTTTTACGCAATACCAACCGTATTATCGGTGAGCAAGTTCCTGGCGCGGTAACGATGGCGGAGGAGTCTACTGACTTCCCTGGCGTTTCTCGTCCGCAGGATATCGGCGGCCTCGGCTTCTGGTACAAGTGGAACCTCGGCTGGATGCACGACACCCTGGACTACATGAAGCTCGACCCGGTTTATCGTCAATACCATCACGATAAACTCACCTTCGGGATGCTCTACAACTACACTGAAAACTTCGTCCTGCCGTTGTCGCACGACGAAGTGGTACACGGCAAAAAATCGATTCTCGACAGAATGCCGGGTGATGCGTGGCAGAAGTTTGCCAATCTGCGTGCCTACTATGCCTGGATGTGGGCGTTCCCAGGCAAAAAACTGCTGTTCATGGGCAATGAATTTGCTCAAGGGCGTGAGTGGAACCACGACGCCAGCCTTGACTGGCACCTGCTGGAAGGCGGCGACAACTGGCACCACGGTGTCCAGCGTCTGGTGCGCGATCTGAACCACACTTATCGCCATCACAAAGCATTGCACGAGCTGGATTTTGACGCGTATGGCTTTGAATGGCTGGTGGTGGATGACCATGAACGTTCGGTGCTGATTTTTGTTCGCCGTGATAAAGAGGGTAATGAAATTATCGTTGCCAGTAACTTTACGCCGGTGCCGCGCCATGATTATCGCTTTGGCATTAATCAGCCGGGTAAATGGCGTGAAATCCTCAATACGGATTCCATGCACTATCACGGTAGCAATACCGGTAATGGCGGCGCAGTACACAGTGATGAGATCGCCAGCCACGGTCGCCAGCATTCATTAAGCCTTACGCTACCGCCGCTGGCCACTATCTGGCTGGTTCGGGAGGGATAATGACACAACTTGCCATTGGCAATCCCGCTCCTCTTGGCGCGCATTACGACGGCCAGGGCGTTAACTTCACGCTCTTCTCCGCTCATGCCGAACGGGTAGAGCTGTGTGTGTTTGACGCTCAGGGCATCGAACATCGGTATGATTTGCCAGGACGAAGTGGTGACATCTGGCACGGTTATCTGCCGGATGCGCGCCCGGGTTTGCGTTATGGTTACCGCGTTCATGGCCCATGGCAACCCACCATGGGGCATCGCTTTAACCCGGCGAAGTTGTTGATTGATCCTTGCGCGCGGCAAATTGTCGGGGAATTTAAAGATAACCCGCTGCTGCACGCCGGGCATAGTGATCCTGACTATCGCGACAACGCTGCTATTGCGCCGAAATGCGTAGTGGTCGTGGATCACTATGACTGGGAAGATGATGCCCCGCCGCGCACGTCGTGGGGCAGTACCATCATTTATGAAGCCCATGTCAAAGGCTTAACCTACTTGCACCCGGAGATCCCGGTCGAGATCCGTGGAACCTATAAAGCCCTGGGGCATCCGGTGATGATCAACTATTTAAAACAGTTGGGCATTACCGCACTGGAACTGCTGCCGATAGCGCAATTTGCCAGTGAGCCGCGCTTGCAACGAATGGGGTTGAGTAACTACTGGGGTTACAACCCGGTGGCGCTGTTTGCACTGCATCCGGCGTATGCATGCTCGCCCGACACGGCGTTGGATGAGTTCCGCGATGCAGTCAAAGCCCTGCACAAAGCGGGCATTGAGGTCATTCTCGACATCGTTCTCAACCACAGTGCGGAACTGGATCTCGACGGCCCGTTATTCTCCCTGCGCGGGATCGATAACCGTAGCTATTATTGGATAAGAGAAGACGGCGATTATCACAACTGGACTGGTTGCGGCAATACGCTCAATTTGAGCCATCCAGCTGTGGTGGAGTACGCCAGCGCCTGTCTACGCTATTGGGTGGAAACTTGTCATGTTGATGGCTTCCGCTTCGATCTCGCTACAGTCATGGGGCGAACGCCGGAGTTTCGTCAGGATGCGCCTCTGTTTACGGCTATTCAGAATTGCCCGGTACTTTCGCAAGTGAAGCTGATTGCCGAACCGTGGGATATCGCGCCTGACGGCTATCAGGTGGGGAATTTCCCGCCGTTGTTTGCCGAGTGGAACGATCATTTCCGCGATGCCGCCCGGCGCTTCTGGCTGCACTATAACCTGTCGCTGGGGGAGTTTGCCGGACGTTTTGCTGCTTCCAGCGATGTTTTTAAACGTAATGGCCGTCTGCCGAGTGCTGCGATTAATCTGGTCACAGCGCATGACGGTTTTACGCTTCGCGACTGCGTTTGTTTTAACCATAAACACAATGAAGCAAACGGAGAAGAAAATCGCGACGGAACCAACAACAATTACAGTAACAATCATGGTAAAGAAGGGTTAGGCGGTACTCTTGATCTGGTTGAACGGCGGCGCGACAGCATTCACGCCCTGTTAACAACGTTGTTGCTCTCCCAGGGTACGCCGATGTTACTGGCCGGTGACGAACACGGTCACAGCCAGCATGGCAATAACAATGCTTACTGTCAGGATAACCAACTAACGTGGTTGGACTGGTCGCAAGCAAGCAGTGGCTTAACCGCGTTTACCGCCGCGTTAATCCATCTGCGCAAGCGCATTCCTGCTTTGGCAGAGGATCGCTGGTGGGAAGAAGGCGACGGCAATGTCCGTTGGCTGAATCGATATGCTCAATCTTTAAGCTCGGATGAGTGGCAGAACGGGCCAAAGCAGCTGCAAATTTTGCTTTCGGATCGTTTCTTGATCGCAATAAACGCCACGCTTGAGGTAACAGAGATTGTTTTACCTGCTGGGGAGTGGCGTGCCATTCCCCCATTCGCTGGAGAGGATAACCCAGTGATTACGGCTGTCTGGCCGGGACCTGCACACGGACTGTGTGTGTTCCAGAGATGATAAAAAAGGAGTTAGTCATGATTAGTTTAGAGAAGAACGATCACTTAATGTTGGCGCGCCAGCTGCCATTGAAGTCTGTTGCCCTGATTCTGGCGGGGGGACGTGGTACTCGCCTGAAGGATTTAACCAATAAACGAGCAAAGCCTGCCGTACACTTCGGCGGCAAGTTCCGTATTATCGATTTTGCACTGTCCAACTGTATCAACTCCGGTATCCGTCGTATGGGCGTGATCACCCAATACCAGTCTCACACTCTGGTACAGCATATTCAGCGCGGCTGGTCGTTCTTCAATGAAGAAATGAACGAGTTTGTCGATCTGCTGCCAGCGCAGCAGAGAATGAAAGGGGAGAACTGGTATCGCGGTACGGCAGATGCCGTTACCCAAAACCTCGACATTATCCGCCGTTATAAAGCGGAGTACGTAGTGATCCTGGCGGGTGACCATATCTACAAGCAAGACTACTCGCGTATGCTTATCGACCACGTCGAAAAAGGCGCACGTTGCACCGTTGCTTGTATGCCTGTACCGATTGAAGAAGCCTCTGCATTTGGCGTTATGGCGGTTGATGGAAACGATAAAATTATCGAATTTGTTGAAAAACCGGCTAACCCGCCGTCAATGCCAAACGATCCGAGCAAATCTTTAGCGAGTATGGGGATCTACGTCTTTGATGCAGAGTACCTGTATGAATTGCTGGAAGAAGACGATCGTGATGAAAACTCCAGCCACGACTTTGGTAAGGATTTGATTCCAAAAATTACCGAAGCAGGCCTCGCCTATGCGCATCCATTCCCGCTCTCTTGTGTACAGTCCGACCCGGACGCCGAGCCGTACTGGCGTGATGTTGGGACACTGGAGGCTTACTGGAAAGCGAACCTGGATCTGGCTTCTGTCGTGCCGGAACTGGATATGTACGATCGCAACTGGCCGATTCGCACCTACAATGAATCATTGCCGCCAGCGAAATTCGTTCAGGATCGCTCCGGTAGCCATGGGATGACCCTTAACTCACTGGTTTCCGGCGGTTGTGTGATCTCTGGTTCGGTGGTGGTGCAGTCCGTTCTGTTCTCACGCGTTCGCGTGAATTCATTCTGCAACATTGATTCCGCCGTATTGCTGCCGGAAGTATGGGTAGGTCGCTCGTGCCGTCTGCGTCGCTGCGTCATTGACCGCGCTTGTGTCATTCCGGAAGGAATGGTGATTGGTGAGGATGCAGAAGAGGATGCACGTCGTTTCTATCGTTCAGAAGAAGGCATTGTGCTGGTTACGCGCGAAATGCTACGGAAGTTAGGGTACAAACAGGAGCGATAATGCAGGTTTTACATGTATGTTCAGAGATGTTCCCGCTGCTTAAAACCGGCGGTCTGGCTGATGTTATTGGGGCATTACCCGCAGCACAAATCGCAGACGGCGTTGACGCTCGCGTACTGTTGCCTGCATTTCCCGATATTCGCCGTGGCGTGACCGATGCAAAGGTGGTATCTCGCCGTGATACCTTTGCCGGACATTTCACGCTGCTGTTTGGGCATTACAACGGGGTTGGCATTTACCTGATTGATGCACCGCATCTCTACGATCGTCCCGGAAGCCCGTATCACGATACCAACTTATTTGCTTACACCGACAACGTATTGCGTTTTGCACTGCTCGGATGGGTTGGAGCGGAGATGGCAAGCGGGCTTGACCCATTCTGGCGCCCCGATGTTGTGCACGCGCACGACTGGCATGCGGGTCTTGCGCCTGCGTATCTGGCGGCACACGGGCGTCCGGCGAAGTCGGTGTTTACTGTGCACAACCTGGCCTATCAAGGCATGTTTTATGCACATCACATGAATGACATCCAATTGCCATGGTCATTCTTTAATGTTCACGGGCTGGAATTCAACGGGCAAATCTCTTTCCTGAAGGCCGGATTGTATTACGCCGACCACATTACAGCGGTTAGTCCGACCTACGCTCGTGAGATCACTGAACCACAGTTTGCCTACGGTATGGAAGGTTTACTCCAGCAGCGTCATCGTGAAGGACGACTTTCCGGCGTACTGAACGGCGTGGACGAGAAAATATGGAGTCCAGAGACGGACTTACTTTTAGCCTCGCGTTACACCCGCGATTCATTGGAGGATAAAGCGGAGAATAAGCGCCAGTTGCAAATCGCAATGGGGCTTAAGGTTGACGATAAAGTGCCGCTTTTTGCAGTGGTGAGCCGTCTGACCAGCCAGAAAGGACTGGATTTGGTGCTGGAAGCCTTACCGGGTCTTCTGGAACAGGGCGGACAACTGGCACTGCTCGGCGCGGGCGATCCGGTATTGCAGGAAGGTTTTCTTGCTGCAGCGGCGGAGCATCCCGGCAAGGTTGGTGTACAGATTGGTTATCACGAAGCATTTTCGCATCGCATTATGGGCGGCGCGGACGTCATTCTGGTTCCCAGTCGTTTTGAACCGTGCGGCTTAACGCAACTTTATGGATTGAAGTACGGCACGCTGCCACTGGTGCGGCGTACCGGTGGGCTTGCTGATACGGTTTCTGACTGTTCTCTTGAGAACCTTGCAGATGGCGTCGCCAGTGGGTTTGTCTTTGAAGATAGTAATGCCTGGTCGCTGTTACGGGCTATTCGACGCGCTTTTGTTCTGTGGTCTCGTCCTTCACTGTGGCGGTTTGTGCAACGTCAGGCTATGGCAATGGATTTTAGCTGGCAGGTCGCGGCGAAGTCGTACCGTGAGCTTTACTATCGCTTGAAATAGTTTTCAGGAAACGCCTATATGAATGCTCCGTTTACATATTCATCGCCCACGCTAAGCGTAGAAGCTCTTAAGCACTCTATCGCTTACAAGCTGATGTTTACGATTGGAAAGGATCCGGTCGTCGCCAATAAACATGAATGGCTGAACGCAACGTTATTTGCTGTGCGCGATCGTCTCGTGGAACGCTGGTTACGTTCGAATCGTGCCCAGCTGTCGCAAGAAACTCGCCAGGTTTACTACCTGTCGATGGAGTTTTTGATTGGCCGTACTCTCTCCAACGCCATGCTGTCGTTAGGTATTTATGACGATGTCCAGGGTGCGCTGGAGTCGATGGGATTAAATCTCGAAGAGTTGATTGATGAAGAAAATGACCCGGGTCTCGGTAACGGTGGCCTGGGGCGTCTGGCCGCCTGCTTCCTGGATTCGCTGGCGACGTTAGGGTTGCCGGGGCGCGGTTACGGCATCCGTTATGACTATGGTATGTTCAAACAGAACATCGTTAACGGCAGTCAGAAAGAGTCTCCGGACTACTGGCTGGAGTACGGCAATCCGTGGGAATTTAAACGCCACAATACGCGCTACAAAGTGCGTTTTGGCGGCCGTATTCAGCAAGAAGGTAAGAAAACGCGCTGGATTGAAACCGAAGAGATTCTGGCCGTGGCTTACGACCAAATCATCCCAGGTTATGATACTGACGCGACCAACACTTTGCGTCTGTGGAGTGCACAAGCCAGTAGCGAAATTAATCTTGGTAAATTTAACCAGGGTGACTACTTCGCGGCAGTGGAAGATAAAAACCACTCTGAGAACGTATCCCGCGTACTGTACCCGGATGACTCCACCTATTCCGGACGTGAACTGCGTTTGCGCCAGGAATATTTCCTGGTATCTTCGACCATTCAGGACATTTTAAGTCGCCATTATCAGTTGCATAAAACCTACGATAACCTGGCGGATAAAATCGCGATTCACCTCAACGACACCCATCCGGTGCTGTCGATTCCTGAGCTGATGCGTCTGCTGATCGATGAGCACAAATTTAGCTGGGACGACGCTTTTGAAGTGTGCTGCGAGGTCTTCTCCTACACCAACCACACGCTGATGAGCGAGGCGCTGGAAACCTGGCCGGTCGATATGCTGGGTAAAATTCTGCCGCGCCATTTGCAGATTATCTTTGAAATCAACGACTATTTCCTGAAAACCTTGCAGGAGCAGTATCCGAACGATACTGACCTGCTGGGACGGGCGTCGATCATTGATGAATCGAATGGGCGTCGTGTGCGCATGGCCTGGCTGGCTGTTGTGGTCAGTCACAAAGTTAACGGCGTATCGGAGCTGCACTCTAATCTGATGGTGCAATCGCTGTTTGCTGACTTTGCGAAGATCTTCCCTGGACGTTTCACCAACGTTACCAATGGTGTGACTCCGCGTCGCTGGCTGGCGGTGGCGAATCCGTCGCTTTCAGGCGTGCTGGATCAACACCTCGGTCGTAACTGGCGTACCGATCTGAGTCAATTAAACGAGTTGCAACAGCATTGTGATTTTCCGATGGTCAATCATGCTGTTCATCAGGCGAAACTGGAGAACAAAAAGCGTCTGGCGGAGTACATCGCCCAACAATTGAATGTGGTGGTGAATCCGAAGGCGCTGTTTGATGTGCAAATCAAACGTATTCACGAATACAAACGTCAATTGATGAATGTGTTGCACGTGATCACCCGCTATAACCGCATCAAGGCCGATCCAGATGCGAAGTGGGTTCCACGAGTGAATATCTTTGGCGGTAAGGCGGCTTCGGCCTATTACATGGCGAAGCACATTATCCATTTGATCAATGACGTAGCGAAAGTGATCAACAACGATCCACAGATTGGCGATAAGCTGAAAGTGGTGTTTATCCCGAACTACAGCGTCAGCCTGGCGCAGCTGATCATTCCGGCAGCCGATCTTTCCGAACAGATTTCGCTGGCGGGTACGGAAGCCTCCGGCACCAGTAACATGAAGTTTGCACTTAACGGCGCACTGACTATCGGTACGCTGGACGGTGCGAACGTCGAGATGCTGGATCATGTCGGTGCGGATAATATCTTTATCTTTGGTAACACTGCGGAAGAAGTGGAAGAACTGCGTCGTCAGGGCTACAAACCGCGTGAATACTACGAGAAAGACGAAGAACTGCATCAGGTGCTGACGCAAATCGGCAGCGGCGTGTTCAGTCCGGAAGATCCGGGACGCTACCGCGATCTGGTTGATTCGCTGATCAACTTTGGCGATCACTACCAGGTGCTGGCGGATTATCGCAGCTATGTCGATTGTCAGGATAAAGTTGACGAACTGTACGAACGTCCGGAAGAGTGGACAGCCAAAGCGATGCTGAACATCGCAAATATGGGCTATTTCTCTTCTGACCGGACTATTAAAGAGTACGCCGATCTTATCTGGCATATTGATCCGGTGAGATTGTAATTTCGCCAAAAATAGAACGGGGCCAAAAGGTCCCGTTTTTTTTCGCCTTTATTTCGGAAAAGTGTCCAGCGGGGCGAAGATAGTGGAGGAGTATAATTTCGCCATTCAGAAAGAATGGACAGAATGATGCAAAACAAAAAATGGATTTTGATCTCGCTGGTAATGACTTTTTTCGGTATTCCCATACCGGCGCAATTTTTGGCAGCGGTTATTGCCACGCTGGGTGCGACTCGATGGCGCGACGGCAGCATAACCCATTTATGCTTCTGCCTTTTATGCGTTAAACGTTATATCGGAAGATTTTCACGTCTGAGATATCTGGATAACTCTCGCGCGCCAGAAGCGTATAACAAAATCGTTAAGGGCGATGCCGATATTATTTTCGTGGCGCAACCTTCCGGTGGGCAGAAAAAACGGGCAGAGGAATCGGGCGTCACTTTGATATACACCCACTTTGCCCGCGAAGCATTTTTTTTCATCGTCAATACGGATAATTATTTTTTATATTGCGCCAGAGAAATCAGCTTTGCTGGAAAATATCCGTAATTTCTTTCTGAGTGTTGTTTGGTGCCCCCTGAATTTTTCGCCATTTTGGCTCCAGCCGTGGACTGAGTTAGTCGGTTCGATAAGTGCACAGCTTGGTTTTGCGCTGGGATATTACTGCCAGTGGCGTAGCAAAAATAGAAGCCAGAGGTGGAAGTGGGGCGGGTGGGGAATGTGCCTGAGTTTTGTTACGTTGGGTATGATGGTGTGGGCTTTGCGATAATTCCCTGAATCCAAAAGTTATTGAGATTGAAATTTGACCACAGATTGTTGGCAAAGTGCGCTTTGTTCATGTCGGATGCGGCGTGAACGCCTTATCAGGCAGTTTTTGTGTTTATCATCAGTCTCAGGTCAGATTGAAATCTGACCTGACCACCTTACGTTAAATCACGACGCCAGCGACAATTTCTGCTGCGTATACTCGACCAGCCACTGACTTACACGAGACTGTTGCTGCGCATTCAGCCACATGCCTTGTTTCGTGCGACGCCACAGGGCATCGTCGGCGCGGCGTACCCATTCGTGGTCGACCAGGTATTTCAGCTCCGCTTCGTAGAACTCATGACCGAAATCTTCCCCGAGATCGCTTACCGTCCCCGCATTGCCGAGCAGCAGCTCGCTGTTGCTGCCGTAAGTGCGTGCGTAATGACGCGCCAGCGATTCGGTCAGGAACGGGTAACGGCGGCGCAGGCGGGCGGCATAATCGTCGCGGTCGCCTTCAATGGCACCACCCGGCAGCACGCTCTCTTTCGTCCACGCCGGGCCAATACCCTGATAATACGGCGTCAGTTTTTCCAGCGCATGTTCCGCCAGTTTACGATAGGTCGTCAGCTTGCCGCCAAATACCGACAACAGCGGTGCTTTGCCGTTTTCGTCATGGATATCAAGCGTGTAATCACGAGTAATAGCCTGCGGTGAGTCGGACTCATCATCACACAGCGGGCGCACGCCCGAGTAGGTCCAGACGATATCGTCCCGGCTTAACTGTTTTTTAAAGTGCGCGTTATACACTTTCAGCAGGTAATTGATTTCACTCTCTTCAATCTTCACTGCCTTCGGATCGCCTTTGTACTCCACATCGGTGGTGCCGATGATAGAAAACTCATCCATCCACGGGATCACGAACACAATACGTTTATCTTCGTTTTGCAGAATGTAGGCTTGCTTCTGGGTATGCACACGCGGCACCACAATATGGCTGCCTTTGATCAGGCGAATGCCATAAGGCGAAGGCAGATGCATCCCGTCATCGAAGAACTGTTTCACCCACGGGCCGGTAGCATTAACCAAGCCGCGCGCCTGCCAGGTGTATTTTTTGCCGGTATCGATATCTTCCGCTTCCACAATCCACAGGCCGTTTTCGCGGCGAGCAGAAGTAGCACGAGTACGAGTAAGCACTTCGCCGCCTTTACGCACCACCATCTGGGCGTTGGCGAGTACCAGACGAGCGTCGTCTACCCAACAGTCGGAATATTCGAATCCGCGCTTAATTTCCGGCTTTAACACTGAATTTGCGCCAAAACGCAAACCGGTTGATCCCGGCAGGCTGGTGCGTTTACCCAGATGATCGTACATAAACAGACCAATACGAATCATCCACGCCGGGCGCAGATGCGGGCGATGCGGCAGGCGAAAACGCATCGGGAAGGCGATATGCGGCGCCATCTTCAGCAGCACTTCACGTTCAGCCAGCGCCTCGCTGACCAGGCGGAATTCATAGTGCTCAAGGTAGCGCAGGCCACCGTGAATGAGTTTTGAACTGGCGGAAGAGGTCGCGCAAGCGAGATCCTGCGCCTCCAGCATCAGCACGGATAAACCGCGTCCAGCGGCGTCTGCCGCGATACCAGCACCATTGATGCCGCCACCTATCACAATCAGATCTTTGGTTTCCATGCTGCCCTCGTTCACTTTCGTTAAAGCTCATAAATGTTCGTTATCGAACATATTAGCAAAGAATCGCGCTTTGGGTAACATTGAAAAAACATTTTAGAGTGATATGTATAACATTATGGCGTTTATCTGCCGCTTCGACGTAAACTGTGCGGTAAATTTGCCCACTTGTTTGTAAAGAAAGAGAGACGCATGGATCAGTTCGAATGTATTAACGTTGCCGACGCGCACCAGAAGTTGCAGGAAAAAGAGGCGGTGCTGGTCGATATTCGCGATCCACAGAGTTTCGCAATGGGGCATGCGGTGCAGGCTTTCCATTTAACTAACGACACGCTTGGCGCGTTTATGCGTGATAACGACTTTGACACTCCGGTGATGGTGATGTGTTATCACGGCAATAGCAGCAAAGGCGCGGCGCAGTATCTGCTGCAACAGGGCTACGATGTGGTCTATAGCATTGATGGTGGCTTTGAAGCCTGGCAGCGTCAGTTTCCCGCAGAGGTGGCGTACGGCGCGTAACGCTTTATACTGTCCCCTTTTGTGTGGAATAAGCGACAGCAACGATGTTGATGATTACCTCTTTTGCTAACCCCCGCGTGGCGCAGGCGTTTGTTGATTACATGGCGACGCAGGGTGTTATCCTCACGATTCAACAACATAACCAAAGCGATGTCTGGCTGGCGGATGAGTCCCAGGCCGAGCGCGTGCGGGCGGAGCTGGCGCGTTTTCTCGAAAACCCGGCAGATCCGCGTTATCTGGCGGCGAGCTGGCAAGCGGGCCATACCGGCAGTGGCCTGCATTATCGCCGTTATCCTTTCTTTGCTGCCTTGCGTGAACGCGCGGGGCCGGTCACCTGGGGGATGATGATCGCCTGCGTGGTGGTGTTTATCGCTATGCAAATTATCGGCGATCAAGAAGTGATGTTATGGCTGGCCTGGCCATTCGATCCAACACTGAAATTTGAGTTCTGGCGTTACTTCACCCACGCGTTAATGCACTTCTCGCTGATGCATATCCTTTTTAACCTGCTCTGGTGGTGGTATCTCGGCGGCGCGGTGGAAAAACGTCTCGGTAGCGGTAAGCTGATTGTCATTACTCTCATTAGTGCCCTGTTAAGCGGCTATGTGCAGCAAAAATTTAGCGGGCCGTGGTTTGGCGGGCTTTCTGGCGTGGTGTATGCGCTGATGGGCTACGTCTGGCTACGCGGCGAGCGCGATCCGCAAAGTGGCATTTACCTGCAACGTGGGTTAATTATCTTTGCGCTGATCTGGATTGTCGCCGGATGGTTTGATTTGTTTGGGATGTCGATGGCGAACGGAGCACACATCGCCGGGTTAGCCGTGGGTTTAGCGATGGCTTTTGTTGATTCGCTCAATGCGCGAAAACGAAAATAATTCCAGGGATTTATAAATGAAACAAACACAACGTCACAACGGTATTATTGAACTGGTTAAAAAGCAGGGTTATGTCAGCACCGAGGAGCTGGTAGAGCATTTCTCCGTCAGCCCGCAGACTATTCGCCGCGACCTCAACGAGCTGGCAGAGCAAAATCTGATCCTGCGCCATCATGGCGGTGCGGCGCTGCCTTCCAGTTCGGTTAACACGCCGTGGCACGATCGTAAAGCCACCCAGACCGAAGAAAAAGAGCGCATCGCCCGCAAAGTGGCGGAGCAAATCCCCAACGGTTCAACGCTGTTTATCGATATCGGCACCACGCCGGAAGCGGTGGCGCACGCGCTGCTCAATCACAGCAATTTGCGCATTGTCACCAATAATCTCAACGTCGCTAACACGCTGATGGTGAAAGAAGATTTCCGCATTATTCTCGCCGGTGGCGAATTACGCAGCCGCGATGGCGGGATCATTGGCGAAGCAACGCTCGATTTTATCTCCCAGTTCCGCCTCGACTTCGGCATTCTGGGGATCAGCGGCATTGACAGCGACGGCTCGTTGCTGGAGTTCGATTACCACGAAGTTCGCACCAAACGCGCCATTATTGAGAACTCGCGCCACGTCATGCTGGTTGTCGATCACTCGAAATTTGGTCGTAACGCAATGGTCAATATGGGCAGTATCAGCATGGTCGATGCCGTCTACACCGATGCCCCGCCTCCTGCGGGCGTGATGCAGGTGCTGACGGACCACCATATTCAACTGGAGCTGTGCTGATCCTGCACGGCTTCCCACGTCAGACCAAAACGCGCCAGGTATTTGCGTAGCCGATCTGCGTCATTGACGCTGGCTTTGCCCTGGCGCGAAACGTCAAAAAGCTGACGCCCGGCAGCAGAAAGCGACTTTGCCTGACGGCAGACAGCGATAACGTTTTCCAGTTGTATGCGGTCAAAGAGATCGATGTTTTCCATCTCCGCGCCCAGTAACGCTGTAAGCGCCGAAGGGCGGCTTTCCTGCCAGTTGTAGCGCAGACGGTTTATCTCATCTTCCACCACTTCCAGAGTGATGCGTCCGCTAGTGGCAAAGGTTGCCATGCGCGTAACGCTGGCAGAAAGCTCGCGAAAGTTACCGCGCCATGTCGCCTGGGGAGATGTCGCAAAGGTCAGCCAGGCACGCCGCGCTTCGGTGTTAAAACGCACGCTGTCACCGGTGAGTGAGGCGTGGCGCTCCACTTCATAATCCAGATTAGGCTCGATATCCTCCTGACGCTGGCGCAGTCCTGGTAGGGTGAAGGTCCAGAGATTGATCCGCGCGTACAGGTCTTCGCGAAATTTCCCTTCGGCAACCAACTGGCGCAAATCGCGCACCGTTCCGGCGATAAGCTGAAATTCACTGCTGACCAGACGATCGCTGCCAAACGGGTAAAAGGTTTTTTCTTCAATGGCTTTTAGCAGCATGGCTTGCTCGTCTGCGCCCAGTTCGCCAATCTCATCGAGAAACAACATCCCGCCGTTGGCGCTGCGTAACAAACCTTCCCGCGATTCCCGCGCCCCGGTAAATGCGCCTTTCACATGACCAAACAGCGCCGATATGGCGGTATCGCCGCGCAGGATGGCGCAGTTCACTTCTACAAACGCGCCGCTAAACTGATGCCGCGCCTGTTTTAATTCAAAAATGCGCCGCGCCAGAAACGATTTACCTGCGCCGGTCGGGCCGTTAAGCAGGATCGGCGCGCGGGATTTAATCGCTACTTTTTCGATCTGCTCAATCATGCGGTTGAAGTGGGGGTTACGCGTGGCGATGCCTGATTTGAGGAAATCGAGTGTTTGCTGGCGTTCTTTGGCAAAGCGGCTGGCAATCGCGTTATAACGGCTTAAATCGAGATCGATAATCGTCACCGCGCCTGGGCTATCGGGCTTTTCTTTTTTGCGTGGTGGTGAAGTTTGCGCCAGTCGGGCGGGCAGGTAACGTGCTTCTGCCAGCAGAAACCAACAAATCTGCGCGACGTGGGTGCCGGTGGTGATGTGAATTAAATAGTCTTCTTTATCAGGTTGAAACGTGTAATGACGGGCGAAATCATGCAGGCAGGCGTAAACCTCTTCGAAATCCCACGGGTTATGCAGTTCTATCTCAAAGCCCACCACTTCTGTTTCTGGCGAAACGCTGGCGATATCGCGTTTAAGCGTTTCAAACAGCGAGCGTGAGCGGGCGTCGTGCAACAATTCCAGCCGGTCGATGACCAACGATTCTTGCTGACATAAACAGAGCGTCGGGCGCCATTTCGACCAGCGTTGGCTGCCACGCCCGGCATAATCCAGTACGGTTCCGACAAAGCCAAAAGCCACTGTTTTACGCATCTTAGATATCTTTATAAAAGACGATATTTCATTATCGGGTAAGTGACTTTATAGAAAATCTCCGTTTACGGACTTTGTACTTTTAATTAAATAAAAACAATTAATTATAAATTTAATTTGCTGATTTAATTTTTTGGCACGACGGTTGCAATTATCAGGACATACCAACGAAAAGAGAAAAACAAAATGAATTACGAATTACTGACCACTGAAAATGCCCCGGTAAAAATGTGGACCAAAGGCGTGCCGGTAGAAGCCGATGCGCGTCAGCAACTTATTAATACGGCGAAGATGCCGTTTATTTTCAGACATATTGCGGTAATGCCTGATGTGCACCTGGGAAAAGGTTCCACCATTGGTAGCGTGATCCCAACGAAAGGGGCGATTATCCCGGCGGCGGTAGGTGTGGATATTGGCTGTGGAATGAATGCGCTGCGTACCGCGTTAACGGCGGCGGATCTGCCTGAAAACCTGGCGGAGTTGCGCCAGTCGATTGAAACTGCCGTACCACACGGGCGTACTACCGGGCGTTGTAAACGTGATAAAGGCGCATGGGAAAATCCGCCTGTTAATGTCGATGCTAAATGGGCCGAGCTGGAAGCGGGTTATCAGTGGTTAACGCAAAAATATCCGCGTTTCCTGAACACTAATAACTACAAACACCTGGGAACGCTGGGAACCGGCAACCACTTTATTGAAATCTGCCTTGATGAGTCGGATCAGGTGTGGATTATGCTGCACTCCGGTTCACGCGGAATCGGTAACGCCATCGGAACTTACTTTATCGATCTGGCGCAAAAAGAGATGCAGGAACAGCTTGAAACGTTGCCGTCGCGTGACCTGGCGTACTTTATGGAAGGTACGGAATATTTTGACGATTACCTGAAAGCCGTGGCCTGGGCGCAGCTTTTTGCCAGCCTTAACCGCGATGTGATGATGGAAAACGTGGTGTTGGCGTTGCAGAGCATCACGCAGAAAACGGTAAGACTGCCGCAAACTCTGGCGATGGAAGAGATCAACTGTCACCACAACTATGTGCAAAAAGAACAGCACTTTGGCGAAGAGATCTATGTGACGCGTAAAGGCGCGGTATCTGCGCGTGCCGGGCAGTACGGAATTATTCCTGGGTCGATGGGCGCGAAAAGCTTTATCGTCCGTGGGCTGGGAAATGAAGAATCATTTTGCTCATGCAGCCACGGTGCCGGGCGGGTAATGAGCCGTACCAAAGCGAAAAAATTGTTTAGTGTGGAAGATCAGATTCGTGCCACCGCGCATGTGGAATGCCGTAAAGATGCCGAAGTGATCGACGAAATCCCGATGGCGTATAAAGATATTGATGCGGTGATGGCGGCGCAAAGCGATCTGGTGGAAGTGGTTTACACCCTGCGTCAGGTAGTGTGCGTAAAAGGATAAATAATGAAAAGGATAATTGCGCTGGATGGCGCACAGGGTGAAGGCGGCGGGCAGATCCTGCGCTCGGCGCTGAGCCTGTCGATGATAACCGGTAAACCGTTCACCATCACCGGCATTCGTGCCGGGCGGGCGAAACCGGGGCTGTTGCGCCAGCATCTGACGGCGGTAAAAGCGGCGATGCAAATCAGCGATGCAACGGTTGAAGGTGTGGAGCTGGGATCGCAGCGCCTGGTCTTCCGGCCCGGCACCGTGCGCGGCGGCGATTACCGCTTTGCTATCGGCAGTGCCGGAAGTTGTATGCTGGTGCTGCAAACGGTGCTGCCCGCGCTGTGGTTTGCCGATGAGCCATCGCGTGTTGAAGTGAGCGGTGGCACCGATAACCCGTCGGCGCCGCCTGCCGATTTTATCTGCCGGGTGCTGGAACCGCTGCTGGCGCGGATGGGGATTCAGCAGCAAACAACGCTGTTGCGCCACGGTTTTTACCCTGCTGGTGGCGGTGTGGTGGCAACGGAAGTTACGCCGGTGGCATCGTTTAACACCTTGCAACTTGGTGAGCGCGGAAACATTGTGCATATGCGTGGAGAGGTGCTACTGGCTGGTGTGCCGCGCCATGTTGCTGAGCGTGAAATCGCTACGCTGGCGGGTAGTTTTTCACTGCATGAGCAGACTATTCATTCCTTGCCGCGCGAGCAGGGGCCAGGAAATACCGTCTCGCTGGAAGTCGAAAGTGAAAATATCACTGAACGCTTTTTTGTCGTCGGTGAAAAGCGCGTCAGTGCCGAAGTGGTCGCCGCCCAACTGGTGAAAGAGGTTAAACGCTACCTGGCAAGCCCGGCTGCGGTAGGGGAATATCTCGCAGACCAGTTGGTGCTGCCGATGGCGCTGGCAGGCGCGGGGGAATTTACGGTCGCCCATCCCTCATGCCATCTGCTGACCAATATCGCGGTGGTGGAGCGTTTCTTGCCAGTGCGGTTTACTCTGGCTGAAACAGATGGCGTAACGCGGGTTAGCGTTGAATGATGCAGAGAGGTAAGTCGGATCAGGTGCGTTATCCGACCAAACTCACACCCCATATCCCATCATTTTCAGCAGTTTCTGCGCGTGCTGTACCGCAGCCTGACGGTGAGCAACGCCGAGTTTTTGATACAGATTGCGGATATGCGTTTTGATGGTGGTTGCTGCCACTTCCAGTTCGCCCGCAATTTGTTCGTTACTGTAACCGGAGTAAATCAGCCCCAGTACCTGCCATTCGCGTTGGGTCAATGGGCTGGTGCGGATCAGTTCCGGCACTTCCGGGTGATTTAGCAGACGTTCGACAAAACTCTCGTCAAAGTGAGCGAACTTGTGTCGGTGATGTTGATTGATTTCCCGCAGGATACGCTGCGCGCGGTGCTGTTCCAGTTCCGGCAGCGTATTGAGTTGAATCAGCTGGCGTAACTGCTGCGCCATCGCTTCGCCTTCGATGACAAAATGGCTGATAAATCCGGTGCGATTCGCCAGTTTTAATGCGTCCAGCAACACGCGCTGAGCGTCGCTTTTACGTCCGGCCTGCCAGTACAACTGATTGAGTAACAGCAGGTTGCGGTTTAGGTCGCTCATCAGCCGCAGACTGCGGGCATTTTCGTTGAGTTCTTCGAGGACAATTTCCGCAGGCTCAAACTCGCCCAACAAAATTTGTGCACGGGCAATGTTGCGCCATTGGCCTTGCAGGAAGTGGTTGTTCGCAAACTCCGGTTTGGCCGTGTGACGCAACCAGTTGGCAGCGGCGGCTTTGTCGCCAGTCATTTGCCAGTAAATCACCCGAACTTTGTTGGCGTTAGAGATCCAGTCGCTGTGATATTTGCCATTCCCCAGCAGGTTTTCCAGGCGGTTAAGTTGGCTGCGGGCGTTATCCAGATCGCCACGAGCCAGCGAGCATTGAATTAACATTGCCAGGCACTGAAGCTGTTGCTGAGGCTGATAAGAAGATAAAACTTCGATCCCGCTACGCGCCGAGGCTTCGGCTTCATCCAGGCGCGCCCATGCCCATAACAGTTGTGCTCGGATGCGCACCAGAAACTCATGCATCGGCAACTGTTCCAGATGCTGCTCGTTGATCAGCTGGAACGCTTTTTCCTGCGTTTCCCACGCGGTTTGCAGGAATCCCTGAGCAAACAGAATTTCACTTTGCTGGATTAAACTCCACAAGGCGTAGTGCCAGACATCATGCTGGCGCGCCATTTGCTCGGTTTGCTGCATAAGCGCCAGCGAGCGGGTTAGTTCACCTTTACAGTGCAACACTTCGCCAAGTACAGAGGTCGCGACAATGCGGCTGTAGAACCAGCCCGGAGGCAGTTCTTCCAGTGCCAGTTTTGCCAGTCGTTCGGCTTCTTCCGGATTACCATCGTTAATGGCGACCTGGGCGCGCAGAGCGTTAAATTCTGCGTGCATGGTGCCTTCCCTGATACCCTGGATCTCGTGTTCGGCTCGTGCCAGCAGGGTATTTACTTCACCGTAGCGATGCTGACTTTGCATCAACCAGGCCTGCAACAACACTAGTTGTGGATTTTCCAACAGGCTGTCCCACGGCAGGGCTTTAAGCGACTCTTCCAGCAGCGACAGTTCGCTGTGGTTGAACAAACTCCAGGCGTGATTCAGCAGAATATCGCGTAGCATCAAAGCGTCGCCTGCCGCCAGCGCATGATGAATGGCTTCGCTGGGAAAACCTTGCGCCATCCAGCTTTCTGCGGCGGCGCGGTGGATTTCCGGCAATTCCGCCGCCAGTTCCCACTGGCAGCGTTGGCGCAGGAAGTTGCCAAACAGCGGGTGATAGCTGAACCATTCGCCAGTATCATCCATCCGTTGCAAAAACAGCCCCTGACGCTCAATCTCCTCAAGACGCATTTGCCCGTTTTCTTCGCCGGTCACGCGGGTGATTAGCGCATCATTCATCGAGCGCAAAATGGCGCTTTTTAGCAGGAAATGACGAGTGGCCAGATCAACGTTATCTAACACCTCATCGACCAGATAATCAGAAAGATGACTGGCATTGATGCCCGCCAGACGACGCGCTGATTTATGAGCTGAGTGGGTATTTTGCTTTGCTGAAAGCGCAATTAGCTGCAACGCCGTCGCCCAGCCGGACACGTCATCGCAAATCCGGCTGCTTTCTGCGGCTTCAATCGGCGATGACAGACGGCAATCAAAGAACTGTTTCGCTTCCTGATGGGTAAATGTCAGTTGCTGGCTGCCAATTTCCAATAGTTGGTCACGCACGCGCAGATTGGCAATGCCCAACTGCGGAAGGTTGCGTGACAGCACCACCAGAGTGAGATTTTCTGGTTGATGGCGAATGAAGAAGCGCATTGATTCGTGGATCACCGGATTGGTGATCAAATGGTAATCATCGATTACCAGGTAAAGTGGACTATGCCATTCCGCCAGTTCGATGAAAAGCTGGGCAAATAGTGACGTCAGACTGGCATATTGCCGTTTTTGCGTCATTGT
This sequence comes from Escherichia sp. MR, assembly GCF_005280595.1. Lineage (NCBI taxonomy): Bacteria > Pseudomonadati > Pseudomonadota > Gammaproteobacteria > Enterobacterales > Enterobacteriaceae > Escherichia > Escherichia sp. MR. Next base: position 70,499 of record NZ_SZVK01000003.1, read on the forward strand.
TTCACTGATGGCGCAGTGACCGCTGGTTGCCTGTTGCACGGCGGCGATCAGATAGCTGGCGAAACGTTCTTGCTGGTTATCGCCTTCATCAAGCGAGTACCAGCCCAAATCGTTTTTTCCTGCCGCCCATTGGGATATGAGCGTTGTCTTTCCGTAACCCGCAGGACTTGTGATTAGCACCAGCCTGAAGTTGTTCGCGCCGGAAAGTTTAGCCAACAGGCGCTCACGAACCACAGTATGGTCGAGTCGAACCGGACGACTTAATTTTGACGGAATCAGCATAGTTAATCACTTCACTGTGGAAATTGAGGAAATATTATTTTTTTTGCGCTTCGTAATTAATAGTTATAAGTTCGGTCAGAAAACTGTGCAATGCAAGCGATGACGATTTTTTATGTGTCTGAATTTGCACTCTGTCACAATTCCAAATCTTTATTAATACTCCGTCTTAAAACAACGCAAATGCAGCGTGGATACTGGATTTTAGGGTGTTTTCTTTCAGTTCAAAAGCCTTATTAAAGCAACGATACCGCCTTAATTCCTGATGAAAGGTCTATCTAAAAACTTGATCTTAATAAATCTATTAAGAGTGAGATGACCCTCAATGGATATTTCATTGCTGAAACTATTTCGCCGCTTTACTTAATTTATAGAGTTACTTTCCGCTTTTTGATAATACGCAACGACCATTTCTTACTGTTAATAGCAGGATTTCTGCGCTCTCTGGCACTGAGCTGATACTTTTGCAGTTGATTGCACTACCTTTAAGTGGCCGTGATCACATTTTCTTGCTCATCCCCGTCACTCCTCCCCGCCTAATCCCCCGTAGGATGAGGAAGGTCAACATGGAGCCTGGCAAACTAACGATAACGTTGTGTTTAATATCTAAGAAAACTGGAACTCCTATGTCACAACCCATTTTTAATGAAAAGCAATTTCAGGAAGCACTGTCACGCCAGTGGCAGCGTTATGGTTTAACTTCTGCGGCTGAGATGACCCCTCGCCAGTGGTGGTTGGCAGTGAGTGAAGCCCTGGCGGAAATGCTGCGAGCTCAGCCTTTCGTTAAACCGGCGGCGAATCAGCGCCATGTTAACTACATCTCAATGGAGTTTTTGATTGGGCGTCTGACGGGCAACAACCTGTTAAACCTCGGCTGGTATCAGGCTGTTCAGGATTCACTGAAACCTTATGACATCAACCTGACTGACCTGTTAGAAGAAGAGATTGACCCGGCGCTGGGTAACGGTGGCCTGGGGCGTCTGGCTGCGTGTTTCCTCGACTCAATGGCGACTGTCGGGCAGTCTGCCATTGGTTATGGTCTTAACTATCAGTATGGTTTATTCCGTCAATCCTTTGTCGATGGTAAACAGTCTGAAGCGCCAGACGACTGGCATCGCGGTAGCTACCCGTGGTTTAGTCATAACGAAGCTCTGGATGTGCAGGTGGGCATCGGCGGCAAAGTGACGAAAGAGGGGCGCTGGGAACCGGAATTTACCATTACCGGGCAAGCGTGGGATCTTCCAGTGTTGGGCTACCACAACGGTGTAGCACAGCCGCTGCGTTTGTGGCAGGCGACTCATGCTCATCCGTTCAATCTCACCAAATTTAATGACGGTGACTTCCTGCGTGCCGAACAACAAGGCATCAACGCTGAAAAACTGACCAAAGTCCTCTATCCAAACGACAACCACACTGCGGGTAAAAAGCTGCGCCTGATGCAGCAATACTTCCAGTGCGCCTGTTCGGTGGCGGATATTCTGCGTCGCCATCATCTGGCGGGGCGTAAACTGCACGAACTGGCAGAGTATGAAGTTATTCAACTGAACGATACCCACCCGACTATCGCTATTCCAGAACTGCTGCGCGTGCTGATCGATGAGCACCAGATGAGCTGGGATGACGCCTGGGCAATCACCAGCAAAACTTTCGCTTACACCAACCATACTTTGATGCCAGAAGCTCTGGAATGCTGGGATGAGAAACTGGTAAAAGCCCTGCTGCCGCGCCATATGCAGATAATCAACGAAATCAACAACCGCTTTAAGAAACTGGTGGAAAAAACCTGGCCGGGCGATAAAGCGGTGTGGGAAAAGCTGGCAGTTGTGTATGACAAACAGGTTCGCATGGCCAATATGTGTGTGGTAAGCGGCTTTGCGGTGAACGGTGTGGCAGCGTTGCACTCGGATCTGGTAGTGAAAGACTTGTTCCCTGAATACCATCAGCTGTGGCCGAACAAATTCCATAACGTCACTAACGGCATTACCCCACGTCGCTGGATCAAACAGTGCAACCCGGCACTGGCGGCGCTGCTGGATAAATCACTGAAGAAAGAGTGGGTTAACGATCTGGATCAACTGATCCATCTGGAAAAATTCGCCGATGACGCGAAATTCCGTCAGCAATATCGCGAGATCAAACAGGCGAATAAAGTTCGTCTGGCGGAGTTTGTGAAATCTCGTACCGGTATTGAGATCAATCCGCAGGCGATTTTTGATATTCAGATCAAACGTCTGCATGAGTACAAACGCCAGCACCTGAATCTGCTGCATATTCTGGCGCTGTATAAAGAAATTCGCGAGAACCCGCAGGCCGACCGCGTACCGCGCGTATTCCTGTTCGGCGCGAAAGCGGCGCCGGGCTACTACCTGGCGAAGAATATTATCTTTGCGATCAATAAAGTGGCTGATGTGATCAACAACGATCCGCAGGTTGGCGACAAACTGAAGGTGGTGTTCCTGCCGGATTATTGTGTCTCAGCAGCGGAAAAACTGATCCCAGCGGCGGATATCTCCGAGCAGATCTCCACGGCAGGGAAAGAAGCTTCCGGCACTGGCAACATGAAACTGGCGCTCAACGGCGCGTTAACCGTGGGTACGCTGGATGGTGCGAACGTTGAAATTGCCGAAAAGGTCGGTGAAGAGAACATCTTTATTTTTGGTCATACCGTGGAACAAGTGAAGGCAATTCTGGCCAAAGGCTACGACCCGGTGAAATGGCGGAAGAAAGATAAGGTTCTGGACGCCGTGTTGAAAGAGCTGGAAAGCGGTAAATACAGCGACGGTGATAAACATGCCTTCGACCAGATGCTGCACAGTATCGGCAAACAAGGCGGCGATCCGTATCTGGTGATGGCGGATTTCGCAGCCTATGTAGAGGCACAAAAGCAGGTGGATGTGCTGTACCGCGACCAGGAGGCCTGGACTCGCGCGGCGATCCTCAATACCGCCCGCTGCGGTATGTTTAGCTCGGATCGCTCTATTCGCGATTATCAGGCTCGTATCTGGCAGGCAAAACGCTAAGGAAGCTCGATGGAAAGCAAACGTCTGGATAATGCCGCGCTGGCGGCGGGGATCAGCCCCAATTACATCAATGCCCACGGTAAACCGCAGTCGATTGGCGCCGAAACCAAACGGCGTTTGCTTGACGCGATGCATCGAAGTACCGCCACGAAAGTGGCGGTAACGCCAGTCCCGAATGTCATGGTTTATACCAGTGGCAAAAAAATGTCGATGGCGGTAGAAGGCAGCGGCGAATATAGCTGGCTGCTGACCACCGAAGAAGGAACGCAGTACAAAGGCCATGTAACGGGGGGCAAAGCGTTCAATCTACCGACGAAGCTGCCGGAAGGTTATCACACGCTGACGCTTACCCAGGACGACCAGCGCGCGCATTGCCGGGTGATTGTCGCCCCGAAACGCTGTTACGAACCGCAGGCGTTGCTGAATAAACAAAAGCTGTGGGGTGCCTGCGTTCAGCTTTATACGCTGCGATCGGAAAAAAACTGGGGTATTGGGGATTTTGGCGATCTTAAAGCGATGCTGGTGGATGTGGCGAAACGCGGCGGGTCTTTCATCGGCCTGAACCCGATTCATGCGCTCTATCCGGCAAATCCGGAAAGTGCCAGCCCGTATAGTCCGTCATCGCGCCGCTGGCTGAATGTGGTTTATATCGACGTTAACGCCGTCGAAGATTTCCATCTTAGCGAAGAGGCACAGGCCTGGTGGCAGATGCCGACCACGCAACAGACGCTGCAACAGGCGCGGGATGCTGACTGGGTCGATTACTCTACGGTTACTGCCTTAAAAATGACAGCATTGCGGATGGCGTGGAACGGTTTCGCGCAACGTGATGATGAGCAGATGGCGGCGTTTCGCCAGTTTGTTGCAGAGCAGGGCGATAGCTTGTTCTGGCAGGCAGCCTTTGATGCGCTACATGCCCAGCAAGTGAAGGAAGACGAAATGCGCTGGGGCTGGCCGGCATGGCCGCAGGCGTATCAGAACGTGGATTCATCAGAAGTGCGTCAGTTCTGTGAAGAACATCGTGATGACGTCGATTTTTATCTCTGGTTGCAGTGGCTGGCTTACTGCCAGTTTGCCGCCTGCTGGGAGATAAGCCAGGGCTATGAAATGTCGATTGGCTTGTACCGTGATCTGGCGGTTGGCGTAGCGGAAGGTGGGGCAGAAACCTGGTGCGACCGTGAACTGTATTGCCTGAAAGCGTCGGTTGGCGCGCCGCCGGATATCCTCGGCCCGTTGGGGCAGAACTGGGGATTGCCGCCGATGGATCCGCATATCATCACCGCGCGCGCCTATGAACCTTTTATCGAACTACTGCGCGCGAACATGCAAAACTGCGGTGCGCTGCGTATCGACCATGTAATGTCGATGCTGCGTTTGTGGTGGATACCGTATGGCGAAACGGCGGATCAAGGGGCATATGTCCACTATCCGGTGGATGATCTGCTCGCTATTCTGGCGCTGGAAAGTAAACGCCATCGCTGCATGGTGATTGGCGAAGATCTTGGCACGGTGCCAGTAGAGATTGTCGGTAAGCTGCGCAGTAGTGGTGTTTACTCCTACAAAGTGCTCTATTTCGAAAGCGATCACGAGAAGACGTTCCGCGCACCAAAAGCGTATCCGGAGCAGTCGATGGCGGTCGCGGCAACACACGATCTGCCTACGCTGCGTGGTTACTGGGAGAGCGGGGATTTAACGCTGGGCAAAACACTGGGGCTGTACCCGGATGAAGTGGTGCTGCGCGGTTTGTATCAGGATCGCGAACTGGCGAAGCAAGGGCTGCTGGATGCGCTGCATAAATATGGCTGTCTGCCAAAACGTGCCGGGCATAAGGCATCACTAATGTCGATGACACCGACGCTTAATCGTGGCTTGCAACGTTATATCGCCGACAGTAACAGTGCCCTGTTAGGGCTACAGCCAGAAGATTGGCTGGATATGGCGGAACCTGTAAATATTCCTGGCACCAGCTACCAGTACAAAAACTGGCGACGCAAGCTTTCCGCAACGCTTGAGACAATGTTTGCCGATGATGGGGTGAACAAGTTGCTGAAGGATTTGGACAGACGACGCAGGGCGGCAGCGAAGAAGAAGTAGAGTGCGGTTGATGCCGGATGCGATGCTTGATGCGTCTTATCCGGCCTACTCATTAGAGCAGCCGGATAAGGCATTCACGCCATATCCGGCAGTCAGTATTATCAAATCACCATATTCAGCAGCAGACAGCCTACCAGACCGCACACTGAGATAATGGTTTCCAGCATCGACCAGGATTTGATGGTCTCGCCGATAGTCAGGTTAAAGTACTCTTTGAACAGCCAGAAGCCCGGATCGTTCACGTGAGAGAAAATCACACTACCGGAACCAACCGCAATAACCATCAGCTCCGGGCTAACACCTGTCGTTGCAATCAGCGGTGCCGCGATACCCCCCGCAGTGATTGCCGCAACGGTTGCAGAACCCAGCGCGATACGCAGCACTGCGGCAATAGACCACGCCATCAGCAGCGGAGAAATGTTGGTTTCGTGCATCATGGAAGCAATGTATTTGTCCACGCCGCTGTCTACCAGCACCTGCTTGAACGCACCGCCACCACCGATGATTAGCAGCATCATCGCGATGATTTTGATTGAAGAAACCAGCGTGTCGTTAATCTGATCCATCGAACGACCACGGTTCAGACCAAAGGTGAACATCGCGATCAGTACGGCAATCAGCGTTGCCATTACCGGGTCACCGAGGAACTCGGCTACCGGCAGGAAAGCGTGACCTTTCGGCAGGATCATTTCAGCGATGGCACGCATTGCCATTAGTACAACTGGCACCAGAGAAGTCCAGACGCTGACGCCAAAGCTCGGCATCTCTTCTTCGCTAAAGGTTTTCGCGCTGTACAGACCTTCCGGGATCGGCTTATCAATGCCTTTCAGCACGCGAGCGTAAACCGGACCCGCGAGAATCACGGTCGGGATCGCCAGAATAGTACCGTACAGCAGGGTTTTACCCATATCGGCCTGGAAGATGGTGGCAATCGCAGTCGGACCCGGATGCGGCGGCAGGAAGCCGTGGGTAACAGACAGTGCAGCCGCCATTGGTACACCAACATACAGCAGTGGGATATTTGCAGCAGCGGCGATGGTGAATACCAGCGGCAGCATCAGCACAAAGCCTACTTCATAGAACAGGGCAAAACCGACGGTAAAACCGGTTAATACCACTGCCCACTGGATGTGTTTTTTACCAAATTTGGCAATCAGCGTGGTGGCGATACGTTGTGCGCCGCCACAGTCTGCCAGCATTTTGCCCAGCATCGCACCAAACCCCATGATCAGGGCAAGGCTACCGAGCGTCCCGCCGACACCGGCTTTGATAGAGCCAATAACTTTATCCAGCGGCATCCCTTGCATTAATCCAACAGCAAGCGCCACGAGGACGAGAGCGATGAAGCCGTTCATTTTGAAGCGGATCATCAGGAGTAATAACAAGATTACACCGATAGCAACAATGACTAATGGCATGATTTACCTGGCCTTTAATTTGTTATGGGTAACGTCAGGTTTCTGACGACAAATCCTGGTTGTCCCAACTGGGAACAGAGATATAACGGCACCACGGCTGATGACCCCTAAAACGTATTAGTGTAGTCAGATGTTATGAGTGTGTTTGGTGCCCATGAGAATGATACGGGTAACATAATGCGCTTGAGAATCACCAGAGCGGGGTAAATTTAAATTATGAGAGGTTGATCATATTATCGTGGGGAGACGAAGGGGATGGAGTAAAGCTGCGCCATAAGAACAACGAAAGCCCGATAAGACGCTTTAGCGTCGCATCGGGCAATCTACAAAAGAGGGGATAACTTAGTAGTAAGAGTGTTCGCCGCGCTGGTGTTCGGTGAGATCGCGCACACCTTTCAGCTCCGGGAATTCGTTCAGCAACTGCTTTTCGATCCCTTCTTTCAGCGTTACGTCGACCATGGAACAACCGTTACAGCCGCCGCCAAATTGTAGAATGGCGTAACCGTCTTCGGTGATTTCCATCAGCGAAACGCGACCACCGTGACCGGCAAGCTGCGGGTTAATCTGCGATTGCAGCATATACTCCACGCGCTCCATTAGCGGGGCATCGTCAGCCACTTTACGCATTTTGGCGTTCGGTGCTTTCAGCGTTAGCTGGGAACCCAGTTGGTCGGTAACAAAGTCGATCTCTGCATCTTCCAGGTATGGTGCGCTTAACTCATCAACATACGCGGTCAGCAGGTCAAATTTCAGGGCGGTGTCGGTGGCTTCTACAGCGTCAGGCGGACAATAAGAAACGCCACATTCAGCGTTAGGTGTGCCAGGGTTAATCACAAATACGCGGATTTGTGTCCCTTCTTCCTGGTTTGCCAGCAGTTTGGCAAAGTGCGCTTGTGCAGCATCGGAAATACGGATCATAGTAATGGCCTAATAGTTGACTATTTTAGTTGGTTATAATACGCCCATCATCGAGGCTCTACAAGGTTCGACAAAGGCACCAGACCTGGACAGTCGCCGCACCATTGCGTAAAAGCAACTGCGCAATCTCTGCGACGGTACTTCCGGTGGTAACGACATCATCCACAATCACCATATGGAGACCTTGCACGGGCAATTCAAGGCGAAAGGCATTTTTCAGGTTGCGCTTGCGCAGGCGGGCGTTGAGAAAATGCTGGGGCGCAGTGGCTCTTGTTCGTGTGACGGCTTCGCTATCCCATTGGCAGTGCAACCAGCGTGATAACGGCTGACACAGCAAATCGCTCTGATTAAATCCCCGACGCCAGTGGCGATGCCGCCATAGCGGGACACTGACGATGCGATCCGGCAGATGTAATTCGCTGGTGCGACGGGCGTGTAAGACTTCCAACAGTAACAAACGTGCTAGCGCACTGGCGATTTCACTGCGGCGGGAAAACTTAAGCTGGTGGATGAGCGGGCTTAACGGCGGCGCATAATTGGCGATGGTTACCAGTCTTTGCCACGGCGGTGGTTTTTGCAGGCAACGACCACAGGGGAGATACGAGTGTGTAGCTGGTAATCCACATTGCGGGCATAGCATTTTATCTGTACGTGCGGCGCGGGAGCAGACCGAACAAATCCCCCAATGACCTAGCGCCAGCGGCATTCGGCATAGCCAGCATAATCCCGGTACTGTTAGCATATGTTCATCCTTGTAAGTGAAAAGAGAACAATAGCGGATGAATAACATCTGGTGGCAGACCAAAGGTCAGGGGAATGTTCATCTTGTGCTGCTGCACGGATGGGGACTGAATGCCGAAGTGTGGCGTTGCATTGACGAGGAACTTAGCTCGCATTTTACGTTACATCTTGTTGATCTGCCTGGCTTCGGGCGCAGTCAGGGATTTGGTGCGATGTCGCTTGCTGACATGGCTGATGTCGTGCTGCAACAGGCACCGGATAAAGCCATTTGGTTAGGCTGGAGCCTGGGCGGGCTGGTGGCAAGTCAGATTGCATTAACCTATCCCGAGCGTGTTCAGGCGCTGGTCACTGTAGCATCGTCGCCATGTTTTAGTGCCCGTGGTGGGTGGCCGGGGATAAAACCGGATGTGCTGGCGGGTTTCCAGCAGCAGCTAAGTGAAGATTTTCAGCGTACGGTGGAGCGTTTCCTTGCGTTGCAAACCATGGGGACAGAAACGGCGCGCCAGGATGCGCGGGCGCTGAAGAAAACCGTTCTGGCATTACCGATGCCGGAGGTTGACGTGCTCAATGGTGGGCTGGAAATCCTGAAAACGGTCGATCTTCGTTATCCGCTGCAAAATGTACCAATGCCGTTTTTGCGATTGTATGGTTATCTCGACGGTCTGGTGCCGCGCAAAGTAGTGCCGATGCTGGATGAACTCTGGCCGCACAGCGAATCATATATCTTCGCCAAAGCGGCTCATGCGCCGTTTATTTCGCATCCAGACGAGTTTTGTCAGCAGCTGGTAGCGTTGAAGCAGAGGGTGTAGGTGGCTTTAGAAATGGCGAGACAGAACTTTCCTGACTCGCCGCAGCCAACTCTTCTTCTGACACCCCGGTAAAGCGCATGATATCTGCAAGAGGGACTCCGGATTACAGCATTCTTTTGGCGATATCCAGGGCTTCCAGGCGTCGACCCAATAAATAACTAATCAGGTAACTAATAAGATATTCTCTTTCTGCATCTGTCATTAAAACCATCCTTTACGTTATTGATGATCTATTTCAGCAAGGTCTTCAACCGTCAGGCTGGTAAATCGCAGAACGTCCTCAAGAGAGACTCCGGCATCCAGCATGGTTTTGGCAATATTTAGGGCGTTGGTACGTATACCGTTCTGAAACCCTTCCTGCCGCAATCTTTCCGCAATAGTCATTAAACTCTCCTTGTGTTTCGGTGAACGTTCGGCAACGCCGTCGATAAAATCGTTAAAACGTACCGCATCGCCAGTTTGTAGTATGTAATTAAACAGCCCTTTGATTTGTCTGTCATTAGCGTACCCACTACTTAATAAGCAAGCCATTTGCTCTATCAGCCCCATCAGGTCGCGTTGGCGTATATGTTTTTGAATTAACTCCAGCAGCGCCATGCGTCGGTGCTGCATGATTTCATCATCAGGCATGACGGTGACATCAATCAGCGGAAATGCCGAGGCATAAAGCTGCCTTGCCAGTTTGGGATCGGCGAAACAATCCAGCCAACACAGCGAATAGGTATAGGGGCTTTCAATGCCGTGGTAAAACAACAACGGTACGACCATCGGCAACGTTTTGTATCCTGCATCAAGGTGGTTTTGCATTGCGGCAATGGCATAACGCATCATGCGAAATGCGATCAGTCTGTTTGAGGTGCTTTGATGTTCAATCAGGCAATAGATATATCCTGGCCCTTGCTCCGTTTTCACCGACCACAGCACGTCGGAATAGCTTTCACGCAGATCGTCATCGATAAAGCTGCTCGACTCCAGCTTGAGGGTTTTCATATCACAGAGCGCGTGGATGGGTGCCGGTAAATGGAACGCAAGAAAATCGCGTGCCGTGTCCGGTTGGCGTAAAAAGAGTTTGAACAGCGCATCGTGTGGGGTGGAACTCTGTTTTTTGCTCATGGCGTTCCTTCACCTGTTTTTTTGAATGCCGCGACTTTACGCGCCACTCCACGGCTGTGCATCAGCAAGTTTTCATCCCTGCGAGACGCTTTCAGAGGAACTTACTCCATGCTGCAAGAGTTGCATTTTTATGGAAAGCCGCACGCAAAAAAGCCCGGTAGCTAATGCATACCGGGCTTTTCAAAACGAACGATGAAACAAGGTTAACGCAGCATCCACCACTCACGCAGACAGGCTTTTCCTTCCGGGCAGCTTTTACAACTGCCAGAGAGGCAGCCATCAGGTTCTTCCTGAATCCGTACCGCTTTGCCCATATTTTCCAGCTGTTGCAACATAGCGTTAATCATCGGCTGCGGGGTGTTCAGCGTCTGGCTGATCTGGGTCGCTTCCATACGACCCCGTAACGCCAGCAAATCACGCACCTGAATGAGCGAAGCCATTGCCGTGTCCTTAGTGGCAATCGCCAGTGGTGCTGGCTGCGCAGCAACTGCTTACCGTTTTTCGGCTTGCCAGTAGTTCGATATCGACTCGACTACGCGCGCGGCGCAGCAGGCCAATAACCACGATGTTAAACAGGACAACCGCCAGAATGCACACCAGGCTGTAAGTTGGGTGCTGGCTGTAGCTGGCGACCTGATAGAACAATGTTGCCAGCGAGTAAGCGATATTTAGCCCCCACAGGATGGAGAAGCCCATCCAGCCACGGCTTGATTCACGGGCAATGGCACCCATCACCGAAATGCAAGGTACATACAGCAGGACGAATATCAGATAGCTGTAAGCAGCCGCCGCGCTACCGAATTTCTCATCCATCACGCCCATTGCCCCAGTACCCATTTCGCCGTCGCCTTTGCTGGCTTCAATTGGGTTCATCAGTACGCTAAGGCTGAAGGTGTCTTTCAGGCTCTGCCAGGTTTCATCTACCGCGCTGAACAGCTCTTCACCGAGGTTAAATTCCGCCGGATTGAACTCTTCGTCCTGAATGTTTTCTGCGGTATAGAGGGTGTTGAGAGTACCCACCACCACTTCTTTCGCCATTGCGCCAGTAAACAGTCCAACCGTTGCCTGCCAGTTATCTTCATGCACGCCAATCGGCTTGAAGACTGGAGTGATCACGCGGCTGACAGAGGCCAGCGCCGAGTCGTTGATGTTATCGACGATTTTCCCACTCAGCGAGAAGCTGTTGAATGCGCTCAGGAAAATGCTGACGATGATAATCACTTTACCGGCGCGCAGAACGAAGCCTTTCAAACGCTGCCAGGTCTGGATAATCAGACTCTTAATGTGTGGTACGTGATAGACCGGTAGCTCCATGACAAACGGCGTCGCTTCACCGCGCATAATGGTGTATTTGAGCATCAGACCCGTCAGTACCGCCATCACAATACCGATGACATACAGTGAGAACACAGCCAGCGCGCCATTCTGCCCGAAGAACGCGGCAGCAAATACTGCGAAGATTGCCAGACGAGCACCGCAGGACATAAATGGCGCCATCATGATAGTCATCAGACGTTCACGCGGAGCATCAAGAGTGCGCGCACCCATCACCGACGGTACGTTACAACCGAAGCCAACGATCAACGGCACAAAGGATTTCCCTGGCAGACCCAACGCTTGCATCAGACGGTCCATCACAAATGCCGCTCTCGCCATATACCCGGAGTCCTCGAGGAAGGAGAGGAACAGGTACATCATGCCGATCTGCGGCACCAGTGGCAGAACGGTGTTAATACCGCCACCCAGCCCCTGGGCGAGGAAGATAGTCAGCCAGTCAGGGAAGTGGAGCGTGTAGCCAATCCACTGAATACCATGCACAAAGAGTGCCACGGAACCGACGTCAAACAGCGGCTGTAACGCCCCGCCGATGTTGATAGCCAGCAGGAACATCAGATACATCACAAAGAGGAAAATTGGCAGACCGAGGAATCGGTTGAGCACTATTTTATCTACTGCCGTGGTGAAACGGCTGGGTTCTGCCGTCAGGGTATTGCTCACCACATCGCAGATGGCAGCAATACACTGGTAACGCGCATCGGCAATGTGCAGCGCCGGATCGTCCATCTCATTACGCAGACGGGTGAGGGCTGCATCCAGATGCTGCGACGCTTCACCGGCGTAGGCGCGGCTGTAGATATCGCCTTCCAGCATTTGCAGACCCAGCCAGCGGCGATGTTTCAGCGGGATGTCAGAGGGCATTACTTTTGCCAGCGCGTCGGCTTCATTGATGAGCGGCTGGGCGTAATGCACCAGTTCCACGTTCTCGTTAGCTTTATAGCGATCGACCGCCAGTTTGAGGGCTTCAATACCGCGACCACGCGTGGAAACCAGCGGGATCACCGGGCAGCCAAGACGTGCCGACAGCGCATCAATTTCAATGCGAATATTTTGCTTCTCGGCAATGTCGAGCATGTTCAGCGCCACGATGCAGGGAATGCCGAGTTCCAGCAGTTGCAGCGTCAGGTACAGGTTACGCTCAAGGTTAGACGCATCCACCACGTTAATCAGCAGATCGGCGTCGCCACTCAAAATGTAGTGACAGGCGATTTGCTCATCAAGCGAAGTTTGCGATGAGATGGTGGTCAGAGAATAGGTGCCGGGCAGGTCAACCAGGGTGACCTGATGATCGGTGGTGGAGAACTGACCCTCTTTACGTTCGACGGTAACGCCAGCCCAGTTTCCTACACGCTGACGTGCGCCGGTGAGCTGGTTAAATAAGGTTGTCTTGCCAGAATTTGGATTACCAATTAAGCCAATGGTTAATTTTTTCATTGTTATTCTCACCGTATTAACAGGAAACCGCTTCCACTTCTAATAAGGCCAGATCTTTTTTGCGTAATACCAGGCTCACACGGCGAGTTTCGATATGAATGGGATCACCGAGTGGAGCGACGCGCACCACATTAAAAGAGGAGCCAGGTAACATGCCAAGAGAAAGCAGCTTTTGACGATATGCCGGGCTGATTTCACGGGAAAAGCCAGTGATTTTCCACGCAGTATCTGGAGTGTATTGCATAGGTGCCTACTTGTTTCTCATTAACTGGATAACTACCTCATGGGGCGTTTGACAGCGACATGAGACCAGATGATTTGCCAACGAAGGAGAGATGAAATAATCAACAGTACAATGATAATGAGAATGGTTTCTATCAGCAATACTTAAAATGTGTGCGAATGTTGGTTTAGATAATAATCTGACTCAATGTTGATGTGGCTCAAGGTTATATCTGGGTCAAAATAAAATTCGAGTGATGAATTATTAGGGCGGCTTGATGTTTAATTAAGGTTTTAATTGTTAATGATGTGATAAATATTAGCGGAATATATTGTGGTTTTGGCTGTGGAATAAAAATACCGGAGCCAGGCAAGTGCACGGACGGTCCCCTCGCCCCATCGGGGAGAGGGCTAGGGAGAGGGGGGAAAGTTGTGCCTGTTTTGACCCGTAAGCGAGTTTGTCAGCAATCTCAAATGCCGGAGATGTTCTCCGGCACTTTTATGTCAGTTAAGGCGTTTATTGCCAGATGCGGCGTGAACGCCTTATCTGGCCTACGAACCCGTGCAAAGCTGAACCGTAGGCCAGTCATAGTGTTTAACGCTTTTTACCCATTGCTGCTGCCAGCGCATCCATCATCGCACTGTTACCGGCTGTCTGCGCTTCACGACCGCGCGGTTTGGCTGCCGGGCGGTTGTTTTGCGGGCGATCGTTACCGCTGCCGCGACGGGCGTTGGTTTCACCTGGCTGCTCATCCAGACGCATGGTCAGGGCGATACGTTTACGCTGAAGATCCACTTCCAGCACTTTCACCTTCACAATGTCGCCCGCTTTCACCACGGTGTGCGGATCTTCCACAAACTTGTTCGACAATGAAGAGATGTGAACCAGGCCGTCCTGATGCACGCCAATATCGACAAACGCGCCAAAGTTGGTGACGTTGGTGACTGCGCCTTCAAGGATCATACCCGGTTGCAGGTCGTTCATCGTCTCGACGCCATCGGCAAACTGAGCGGTTTTAAATTCCGGACGCGGGTCGCGGCCCGGTTTTTCCAGCTCTTTGATGATGTCGGTTACCGTCGGCACACCGAATTTCTCATCGGTAAAGTCAGACGCTTTCAGGTTACGCAGTTCGCTGCTGTTACCCATCAGATCTTTCAGCGCCTGCTGTGTTGCCGCCAGAATACGTTCAACCACCGGATAGGCTTCCGGGTGAACGGTAGAAGCGTCAAGCGGGTTATCACCGTGGTTAATACGCAGGAAGCCCGCGCACTGCTCAAAGGCTTTTGGCCCCAAGCGGCTCACTTTTAACAGTTGCTGACGGTTCTGGAACTGACCATTCTCGTCACGCCAGGCAACTATGTTTTGCGCCATCATGCGCGTCAGACCCGCCACGCGGGTTAACAGCGGAACGGAAGCGGTGTTGAGATCAACGCCAACGGCGTTAACGCAGTCTTCCACCACTGCGTCCAGTTTGCGAGCCAGCTGCGTCTGGCTAACATCATGCTGATACTGACCCACGCCGATAGATTTCGGATCGATTTTCACCAGTTCTGCCAGCGGATCCTGCAAACGACGGGCGATAGACACTGCGCCACGCAGCGAAACATCGAGCTCCGGGAACTCCTGCGCTGCCAGCTCGGAAGCCGAGTAAACCGATGCGCCTGCTTCGCTGACGATCACTTTCTGCGCCGTTACTTTCGGGAACTGCTTCTGCACGTCGAGATAGAAACGCTCGGTTTCGCGGGAAGCCGTACCGTTACCAATTGCTACCAGTTCAACGTTATGTTTTTCACACAGCGCAGCAACGGTCATCGCTGCTTTTGCGGCTTGCCCGGTGTGCGGATAAATGGTGTCGGTCGCCACCAGCTTGCCAGTTGCATCGACCACCGCGACTTTTACCCCGGTGCGCAGACCCGGATCGAGCCCCATCGTCGCACGCAGTCCAGCGGGGGCTGCCATCAGCAGATCGTGCAGGTTACGGGCAAAGACGTTAATCGCTTCATCTTCCGCACGTTCGCGCACGGTGCCCATCAGTTCGGTTTCCAGGTGCATCAGTACCTTGATGCGCCACGTCCAGCTCACCACGCCTTTACGCCAGCTATCCGCCGGGGCATTGTTCAGGCGCAGGCCGAGATGATCCATGATGATTTGCTCGCAATAGCTCTCTTTCGGCGGCTCATCGAACTGTGGATCGGCATTCAGCGAAAGCTGGAGTATGCCTTCGTTACGACCACGGAACATCGCCAGTGCGCGGTGAGAAGGCACCGTTGACAGCGGTTCGTGATGATCGAAATAGTCGCGGAATTTTGCCCCTTCCTCTTCTTTACCGCTCACCACCGTAGAAACCAAATGCGCGTTCTTCCACAGATAATCACGCACTTTCGCAAGGAGAGCGGCATCTTCGGCAAAACGTTCCATCAGAATGTAGCGCGCGCCGTCCAGCGCGGCTTTGGTATCTGCCACGCCTTTATCGGCATCAACATATTGTGCGGCGGCGACTTCCGGCGTATGTGACGGATCGTTCCACAGCAGGTCAGCCAACGGCTCAAGACCTGCTTCAATGGCGATTTGCCCACGGGTGCGACGTTTAGGTTTGTAGGGCAGATAGAGGTCTTCGAGTTCGGTTTTGCTTAAGGTGGCGTTGATGGCATTCGCCAGCTCATCGGTGAGTTTACCTTGCTCAGAAATGGACTTGAGGATCGCCTGACGTCTCTCTTCCAGCTCGCGCAGGTAGCTCAGACGCGTTTCCAGATTACGCAACTGCGTGTCATCCAGACCGCCGGTGATTTCCTTACGATAACGTGCGATAAACGGCACGGTATTCCCTTCGTCAAGCAGGCGAACGGCGGCTTCAACCTGTTCCGGGCGCGCCTGAATTTCACCCGCAATAATGCGGCAGAACGAATCATTCATCATGGTTTGAGTTCATCTTTTCGGATCAAAAATCAGGGGATAGTTATACGGACTGGCTGGCAAAAATGCCAGCCAAAGGCTGGAGGTTAAGACTCTTCCTTACGGTTTCACGTACTCGATGGCATTAACATACCAGCTCGCTTCCCCGGCAGGCGTATTCACCACCGCCAGATCGCCCACTTCTTTTTTCAGCAATGCGCGAGCCATCGGGGAATCGATAGAGATGTAATCTTTACGACCAAAAATTTCATCGTAGCCGACAATTCTAAAACGGTGAGTCACGCCATCGTCGTTTTCAATCTCTACCCAAGCGCCAAAGAAGACCTTGCCTTCCTGCTGCGGGGAATAATCGACGATTTTGAGATTTTCCATGCATTTAGTGAGATAGCGCACGCGACGGTCGATTTCACGCAGGCGCTTTTTATTATACTGATAGTCAGCATTTTCACTGCGGTCGCCCAGACTTGCAGCCCAGGTCACCTTTTTTGTGACCTCCGGGCGTTCTTCACGCCAGAGGTAATTTAGCTCTTGTTTGAGTTTTTCATACCCTTCCCGGGTAACCAGGGGCGTTTTCATCTCGTTGATTCCCTTTGTCTGTTTGATAATGCGCACATTGGGTATAACGTGATCATATCAACAGAATCAATAATGTTTCGCCGAATAAATTGTATACTTAAGCTGCTGTTTAATATGCTTTGTAACAATTTAGGCTGAAATTCATACCAGATTTTGCTGGTGACGAACGTAAGCTTTTTTAAGAATACACGCTTACAAATTGTTGCGAACCTTTGGGAGTACAAAGAATGCAAGAGAACTACAAGATTCTGGTGGTCGATGACGACATGCGCCTGCGCGCGCTGCTGGAGCGTTATCTCACCGAACAAGGCTTCCAGGTTCGAAGCGTCGCTAATGCAGAACAGATGGATCGCCTGCTGACTCGTGAATCTTTCCATCTTATGGTACTGGATTTGATGTTACCTGGTGAAGATGGCTTGTCGATTTGCCGACGTCTTCGTAGCCAGAGTAACCCGATGCCGATCATTATGGTGACGGCGAAAGGGGAAGAAGTAGACCGTATCGTTGGCCTGGAGATTGGCGCTGACGACTATATTCCAAAACCGTTTAACCCGCGCGAGCTGCTGGCTCGTATTCGTGCAGTGCTGCGTCGTCAGGCGAACGAACTGCCGGGCGCGCCGTCACAGGAAGAAGCAGTAATTGCTTTTGGTAAGTTCAAACTAAACCTCGGTACGCGTGAAATGTTCCGCGAAGATGAGCCGATGCCGCTCACCAGCGGTGAGTTTGCGGTACTGAAGGCGCTGGTCAGCCATCCGCGTGAGCCGCTCTCCCGCGATAAGCTGATGAACCTTGCCCGTGGCCGTGAATATTCTGCAATGGAACGCTCCATCGACGTGCAGATCTCGCGTCTGCGCCGCATGGTGGAAGAAGATCCGGCACATCCACGTTACATTCAGACCGTCTGGGGTCTGGGCTACGTCTTCGTGCCGGACGGTTCTAAAGCATGAGGCGATTGCGCTTCTCGCCACGAAGTTCATTTGCCCGCACGTTATTGCTCATCGTCACCTTGCTGTTTGTCAGCCTGGTGACGACTTATCTGGTGGTGCTGAACTTCGCGATTTTGCCGAGCCTCCAGCAGTTTAATAAAGTCCTCGCTTACGAAGTGCGTATGCTGATGACCGACAAACTGCAACTGGAGGACGGCACGCAGTTGGTTGTGCCTCCCGCTTTCCGTCGGGAGATCTACCGTGAGCTGGGGATCTCTCTCTACTCCAATGAAGCCGCTGAAGAGGCCGGGCTGCGTTGGGCGCAACATTACGAATTCTTAAGCCATCAGATGGCGCAGCAGCTTGGCGGCCCGACGGAAGTCCGCGTCGAGGTCAACAAAAGTTCGCCTGTCGTCTGGCTGAAAACCTGGCTGTCGCCCAATATCTGGGTACGTGTGCCGCTGACCGAAATTCATCAGGGCGATTTCTCCCCGCTGTTCCGCTATACGCTGGCGATAATGCTGTTAGCAATAGGCGGCGCGTGGCTATTTATTCGTATTCAGAACCGACCCTTAGTCGATCTCGAACATGCTGCTTTGCAGGTGGGTAAGGGGATTATTCCGCCGCCGCTGCGTGAATATGGCGCTTCGGAGGTGCGTTCGGTTACCCGCGCCTTCAACCATATGGCGGCAGGCGTTAAGCAACTGGCAGATGATCGCACATTGCTGATGGCAGGGGTAAGCCACGACCTGCGCACGCCGCTGACGCGTATTCGCCTGGCGACTGAGATGATGAGCGAGCAGGATGGCTACCTGGCAGAATCGATCAATAAAGATATCGAAGAGTGCAACGCCATCATTGAGCAATTTATCGACTACCTGCGCACCGGGCAGGAGATGCCGATGGAACTGGCGGATCTTAACGCTGTGCTTGGTGAGGTGATTGCCGCCGAAAGTGGCTATGAGCGGGAAATTGATACCGCGCTTGAGCCGGGCAGCATTGAGGTGAAAATGCACCCTCTGTCGATCAAACGCGCGGTGGCGAATATGGTAGTGAACGCCGCCCGCTACGGCAATGGCTGGATTAAAGTCAGCAGTGGAACGGAGCCGAATCGCGCCTGGTTTCAGGTGGAAGATGACGGCCCAGGTATTGAACCGGAGCAGCGTAAGCACCTGTTCCAGCCGTTTGTCCGTGGTGACAGCGCGCGCACTATCAGTGGCACTGGCTTAGGGCTGGCGATTGTGCAGCGGATTATCGATAACCATAACGGGATGCTGGAACTTGGCACCAGCGAGCGGGGCGGGCTTTCCATTCGCGCCTGGCTGCCATTGCCGGTAACGCGGGCGCAGGGTGCGACAAAAGAAGGGTAAATAAAACGGGAGGCGAAGGTGCCTCCCGTTTTGCTTTCTATAAGATACTGGATAGATATTCTCCAGCTTCAAACCATTACAGCTTCGGACCAGCCGCTACCAGCGCAGCACCCGCAGGGGTGTCGGTATATTTATCGAAGTTGTCGATAAACAGTTTCGCCAGCGTTTCAGCTTTTTCCTGCCATTGTTCCGGAGAGGCGTAAGTGTTACGCGGATCGAGGATCTTAGTGTCTACGCCCGGCAGTTCTGTCGGGATCGCCAGGTTAAACATCGGCAGAGTGAAGGTTTCTGCGTTATCCAGCGAACCATTCAGAATAGCGTCGATAATGGCGCGGGTATCTTTAATGGAGATACGTTTGCCAGTGCCGTTCCAGCCGGTGTTAACCAGATACGCCTGCGCGCCCGCCGCCTGCATACGTTTCACCAGCACTTCTGCGTACTGAGTCGGGTGCAGCGACAGGAACGCCGCGCCGAAGCAGGCGGAGAAGGTTGGCGTCGGTTCGGTGATGCCGCGTTCAGTACCGGCCAGTTTGGCGGTGAAGCCAGAGAGGAAGTGGTACTGAGTTTGATCGGCAGTCAGACGAGAAACCGGCGGCAATACGCCGAAAGCATCTGCGGTCAGGAAGATAACTTTAGTTGCGTGGCCTGCTTTGGAGACCGGCTTAACGATGTTTTCGATGTGATAGATCGGATAAGAAACGCGGGTGTTCTCGGTTTTTGAACCATCGTCAAAGTCGATAGTGCCATCTTCACGCACGGTGACGTTTTCCAGCAGCGCATCGCGACGGATAGCGTTGTAGATTTCGGGTTCCGCTTCTTTCGACAGCTTGATGGTTTTCGCGTAGCAGCCGCCTTCGAAGTTAAACACGCCGTCATCGTCCCAGCCGTGTTCGTCATCGCCAATCAGACGGCGTTTCGGGTCGGTGGAAAGGGTGGTTTTACCCGTGCCAGAAAGGCCGAAGAACACTGCAACGTCGCCTTTCTCGCCAACGTTGGCGGAGCAGTGCATGGAGGCAATGCCTTTCAGCGGCAGCAGGTAGTTCATCATCGAGAACATCCCTTTCTTCATTTCGCCGCCGTACCAGGTGCCGCCAATTAACTGCATACGCTCAGTCAGGTTAAACGCGACGAAGTTTTCAGAGTTCAGACCCTGTTCTTTCCACTGCGGGTTAGTGCACTTCGCGCCGTTCATAACGATAAAGTCTGGTTTGAAACCTGCCAGCTCTTCATCGCTCGGGCGAATAAACATGTTCTTGACGAAATGCGCCTGCCAGGCCACTTCGGTGATGAACCGGACGGAAAGACGAGTATCCGGGTTAGCGCCACAGAATGCGTCTACAACGAACAGACGTTTGCCGGAAAGCTGTTTGGTTACCAGGCCTTTCAGATGTTGCCAGGTTTCAGGGGAGAGAGGTTTGTTGTCGTTCTTACCTTTGCCTTTGTCTGCCCACCAGAAGGTATCGCGAGTGGTATCGTCACGGACGATATACTTATCTTTTGGTGAACGGCCGGTGAAGATTCCGGTATCGACGGCAACGGCGCCCAGATTAGTTAACACCCCGCGCTCATAACCGGTCAGGCTCGGATCGAGCTCTTCCTGATACAGCAGATCGTAGCTTGGGTTGTAAACGATATCATGTACGTCACTGATACCATAAGCCTCGAGTTCTTGCGGGGTCAAACCATTGTTAACGCGCATTTCACTGCTCCTTAGCCAATATGTATTGCCTGAATAGTAAAGTCTTTTTGGGGGTGTTAACCGCGACAAGGCTCATAGATTTACGTATCTGGAGAAATTCATATTTGACAAAACTCCGTGATTCCTGTCACGAAACGGTAGCTATTATCGCAGAAATAGCATTTTAGGTGTGGAAAATGTTCTTAAAAGGTTAAAACTTGGTTTATATGGCGAGAATGTTGCGAGTGTAATCGCATTCCTGAGTGAAATTGATGCAAATTCAACGAGTAAAGTATCGATTCACCACGCTAACTTTTTTTGATTACTTTCTGAGAAAAACAAATTAGTCCAGCCTGGATGCGATAATTACCTCTCCTTTTGATTCTGGATAACCAACATGGAAAACGTTGAGCTTTCACCCGCAACACGCAGGGGAATGGTTGTTACCGGATTACTCCAGGGATTAGTTTGCTACCTGCTGATCTCCTGGCTCGCTGGTAAAAATAACAGTTGGATAGTTTATGGCGTACCTGCGACCGTGGCGCTTTCATCCGTTTTGTTATTTTCTGTAGTGTCCTTCAAACAGAAGCGACTTTGGGGATGGCTGGCGATAGTGTTGATTGCCACTCTTGGGATGAGCGGCTGGCTGAAGTGGCAAATTGATGGCATGAGTCCCTGGAGAGCGGAAAAGGCGCTTTGGGATTTTGGGTGTTATCTGCTGCTGATGGGAATGATGTTGCTGCCGTGGATACAACAGAGTCTGCGTGAGCGTAATGACAGTACCCGCTATAGCTATTTTTACCAGTCGGTATGGCATAACGTACTTATATTATTGGTGATTTTTATCGCTAATGGCCTGACGTGGCTGGTGCTTTTACTGTGGAGTGAGTTGTTTAAACTCGTTGGTATCACGTTTTTTAAAACGCTCTTTTTTGCAACCGACTGGTTTATTTATCTTACGTCAGGTCTGGTTACCGCGCTGGCGGTGATCCTCGCGCGGACACAGTTGCGTTTAATCGACTCTATTCAAAAGTTGTTCACGCTAATCGCCACGGGGTTGCTGCCGTTAGTATCATTGCTAACCCTGATGTTTATTATCACCCTGCCGTTTACGAGCCTGAGCGCGATTTCTCGCCACATCTCCGCTGCCGGGTTGCTTTTGACGCTGACCTTTTTGCAATTGCTCTTAATGTCCATTGTCGGCGATCCGCAAAAAGCGTCACTTCCCTGGACGGGGCCGTTGCGTTGCCTGATTCAAACCGCTCTGCTGGTCGCCCCATTGTATGTGTTCGTCGCCGCCTGGGCGTTATGGCTGCGGGTCGCGCAGTACGGCTGGACTGCCGAACGCTTGCATGGCGTGTTGGCTGTGGCGGTGTTACTGGTTTGGTCTCTGGGATATTTTGTCAGTATTGTCTGGCGTAAAGGGCAAAATCCCCTTGTTCTTCAGGGCAAAGTGAACCTTGCGGTTTCGTTATTGGTGCTGGTGATACTGGTGCTTCTTAATTCGCCGGTACTGGACAGTATGCGCATTAGCGTGAACAGTCATATGGCACGTTATCAGAGCGGCAAAAACACGCCAGACCAGGTAAGTATCTACATGCTCGAACAGAGCGGTCGCTATGGCCGTGCGGCGCTTGAGTCGCTGAAAAGCGATGCCGCGTATATGAAAGACCCGAAACGCAGACGGGATCTGCTGATGGCGTTTGATGGGAAGCAACATCTTCAGCAGCAGGTATCGGAAAAAGCATTAGCCGATAACGTGTTAATTGCCCCTGGTTCTGGCAAACCGGATGCGACATTCTGGTCGGCCTTAATCAAAGAACGCTATAACGTGATGACCTGTATTGAAAAGGATGCCTGCGTACTGGTCGAGAGAGATCTAAATAGTGATGGTCAGACGGAGCGGCTCCTGTTTGCCTTTAATGATGAAAGAGTCATCGTCTATGGCATTGACCCCACCGGGAAAGAATGGCAAGAGCTCACGATGAGTTTACTTCCGCGCGAAATAACGAAAGAGAAATTACTCACTGCCGCGAAGGAAAGAAAACTGGGAACGAAGCCTAAAACGTGGCGCAATCTTACGGTGGATGGTGAAACGCTGGAGGTGAATCTGAATGAGTGACAACGCGCATCTGATTTTTGTCAGATGCGGCGCCTTAGCTGACCCACAATAACTTGCGATTTATACCGTAGGCCTGATAAACGCAGCGCATCAGGCAATTTCGTCATGAAATCCGGCAGAGTTATCTCTGCCGGAAAAACTAATTAATGAACCTGCGGATCTGCCGGAGACGCGTTGTTGCGGATCTCGGCAATATCCATCGCATTGAACAGATAGTGGTTACCGCAGTAATCACAATGCATGTCAATTTCGCCATCTTCCGCCAGGATGCTATCCACTTCTTCATCCGGCAGCGTTTTCAGCGCATCGGCGCAACGTTCACGTGAGCAGGTGCATTTGAACTCCACATCCTGCGGATCGTAAACCGTCACCTCTTCTTCGTGGTACAAACGCCACAACACTTCATTTGCCGGCAAAGTCAGCAACTCTTCGGTTTTGATGGTTTCGGTTAGCGTCGCCAGGTGGTCGAAGTCGTCCTGCTGGGCATTTTGCGCAGGCATTACCTGTAACAACATACCGCCAGCGGCGGGCTTACCATCTACGTTGCCGGTGCGAATAAACAGGCGCGTCGGAAGCTGTTCAGAACGCATAAAGTAATCTTCCAGGCAGGCCGCCAGGGTATCACCTTCCAGACCAACCACGCCCTGATAGCGTTCGCCTTCGCTCGGGGTAATGGTGATCACCACATAACCATTACCGACCAGCGTTTTCAGGTCGGCATTTTCCGGAATTTCGCCCTGTACGCGCGCCACGCCGCGCATCTGCTGGTTGTTGTTACCGTTGATAACCGCCAGATTCATCGGACCGTCGCCTTGCAGCTGTACGGTGATATCACCATCAAACTTCAGCGTAGCGGTTAACAGGCTGGTCGCAACCAGCAGTTCTGCCAGCACGTTTTTAACGGGCTGCGGATAATCGTGATTCTCAAGGATCTGTTGCAGGGTTTCCGAAACGGTTACCAGTTCGCCGCGCACGGCAAAGTTTTCAAACAGATAGCGATGTAATTGGTCATGTTGCGGCATAATCATCTCTCTTGCAGGTGACAGTTATTCACTGTCGCCGTGTTTAAATCGTAACAGGTCGCGGCGCTCTTTTTTGTCCGGGCGTCGATCCGGGTGCGGCATGGTTAAGGCATTAAGTTTACGTGCCAGCGCCATTTTTTCGCGTTTCTCTACACTTTCCGCAGTCTCTTCATACAGCAAGACTGCCTCGCTGGCGGGGCGACGCTGTTCAGTAATCGCCTTTACAATCACCGTTCGTTCGTCATTTCCCTGGCGCAGAGTGAGCGTGGCATTCAGTTCGACGACTTTACTCGGCTTGCTGCGCTGCCCGTTGTAATGCACCTTACCGCCTTCGATCATTTCACGAGCCAGCGCGCGGGTTTTGTAAAAACGGGCGGCCCATAGCCATTTATCCAGTCGAACCTCAACAGCAGGTTTTTCTTTCATGGCGTCTCCTTCACATTAGCGAGGGGATCAGGCGGCGGTAGTCATTCAGTGACGGATGGCGCTGATACTGTTTTTCAGCAATCCCTGAGTCGGGATTAGTGACGCCGAGGCAGTAACGAATACCAAATTGCGCGGCAGCATCGAGAATTGCTTCGCTGTCATCAATAAACAGCGTTCTTTCAGCTTTCAGACCCGTAGCTTCGGCCACCGCATGCCATAACCGCTGATCCTCTTTCGGATAACCAAATGTGTGGGTGGAAAGTAATAAATCAAGGTGTGCGTCAAGACCGGTATGCTCAAGTTTTACCGCCAGGTTGTGCGGATGTGCGTTGGTGAGCAAAATTCGCTGCTTACCGCTGGCTTTAAGTGCCTCAAGAAACGGAATAGTATCTTCACGCAGTACGGCGCGCGGTCCCATCTCGGTGGTCATCGCACAGATATCCAGACCCAGTTGTTCACTCCAGTAATCAAGACAGTACCAGTTTAGCGTATGCTGCACGTCGTGATATTGCTGGCGCATATATTCCATCGCTTCCTGTGGCGTGACCCCGTTTTTCGCGCCCCAGGTTTCAGGCACCAGCTTTTGCCAGAAATAGTTATCGAAGGCGAGGTCGAGCAACGTGCCGTCCATATCCAGCAGAACGGTATCTACGTCCTGCCAGGCAATGTTGATATGCATGAGGGAAATCTCCAGAGTGAAGCCATTTGCGCGACAGGGTAGCATAACCTGCCGCGCAAACGTGTTATTCGATAAGGCTTTCTGAAGGGGTGATCAGTTGTGGATTCAGGCAGCTTTCATAATAGGCCTGAATTTCCATCATGCGAGTACGATGACGGTGATAACGACGCCAGGCCTGTACGCCATTATAGATGGCACTGCCCAGCATCGTCAGCAACAGCAATGTCGTGCCCAGATAGCGCCACAGGCCGGAGCGATCCGGGATGGGGTGCAAGCCGATATGCTGCGTGCCGTTGGCATCGGTAAAAATATTGGTGACGATGCCTTCGGCGTTAAACGGTGTATGCATCAGCATTTGCGCCAGTTTCTGGAAAGCGTTCCACTGTTCTTGCGGCGGGTAGTCGTAAAGTGATGCCGAAGGCCAGGGCTGATCAACAAAATCGCTGCCTTCGTCGCTGACAATCAGGAATCCTCCCGGTGCCGGGCTATTCAGTGATTGCGCGGCTCGCGCCGTTTCATGAGTAATGAATGGTGCTGTGGAGGTTTCCACCAGGTTATCGAGTGATTCCGCGCTCACCGGGCGGAGTAATACATTCACGCCGTCGAGTTTTCCAGCGTTAGCGCGTTTTACCAGTGCGTCCCAGTCCTTACTGTTGCCGAGATTCACCAGCGCATTTTTCAACCGAACACAATCATCTTTGGCAGCACAGAGATCGGCGGTTTTCAGCACGATGTCGCCAAAGTCATCGAGCAGTACCATGCCGGATTTCTGAATTGCTGAACGCAATGTGGCGCTGACGCGAGATTCATCATCCGGTTTCGGGTGCAACTGGCGGTTTACTGCCTCGGTCAGTGCCGTGGCCTTGTTGACCAGTTCAGATTCCGGTAATGGCAATGAACGGGCGTCATTCCAGATGATCTGCGAGCAGTCAAATGGCAAAAACGGTGAATTGGTTTTCGCGCTCCAGGTGCCAGAAGTGCGGATATTACACATCCCTGTACCGCTAAGACGTAAGGTATCGCCTACACGTACTCCGGCATCTGCCAGTTGTTTAACGCTGGTGGCTTCAATGGTCTGCGCGCCTTTCATCCACGAGAGGGTGAATTTCAGCGGCATATCCAGCGGAACCCAGAACAGCAGCATAAACAGCACCAGCAGAGAACCCGCCGCGATAATCGTACTGCGTAGCCAGTGTTGCAGCGGGAAGTTTTTCACTTCGTCATGCAGTGAAAGATAGCGTCCCTGACGTACCACGTGCCGATCAAGATAGATATCGATATCCGTTTGCTGCCCCAGATCCTGCGCAATATAAGGCTGCCAGTGCGCGGGATAGACCAGGTCGATAATACCGAGCGAAATATTGTTGATCTGTTCCTGATCGTTTTCGCCAAACAATCCCCAACGACGCGGCGTACCACGCAGACAGTGGATCTCCCGCAGGGATGATTTTGCCGGTGGCGCAAATAGTCCCCACAGACCTGCGCCCAACAGCAATAACGCGCCGCCAGCCAGCCACGGGACAAATACATCCGGAGTAATCAGGCAGAAAAAGAACATCAGGAAGGAGGCGACAATCAGCAACGCTTCACGCAGCCCACGTGGGCGACTAAGCGCATACTCTTCGTGTGTTTCTTTGCGAATATTGAGCAGTTCGATTTGTTCGCTTTCTTCGCCGCGAATCGACGCCTGCGTTGACGGAACAGGCTGCAACGCATAGCCACGAGTTTCCTGAATGTACTCTTGCAGCGTATGACCGTTGAGAGAAATAACCAGCGGCAGCGAATCGGTATGGATCAGTTCAACGCTATTTTCATCGTTGATGTACTGCTCCCAGAACGGGGGCAGGTGGACTTCCACCGAATCGAGATAATAACGCCATTTGTTAGGATCGTCGGTTGAAATGCCATAACGCGTGATGGCATGTGTCAGCATCATGACGTTGTTGCTTTCCGCGTTCAGCGTCAGTGATACGGGGGCCGTGCTGGCGCCCGTCGGACCAGGAACCTGCAAAACCTGCGTCAGGCTGTCGAGATAATTTTCAACGGCGTTACGTTCTTCAGGCATGAGTTTGCGCGTTTGCGCATCAGCGAAGGCGTTAGTCCAGGGCAGTTGACGCCGCCTGGAGCGCACTTTTATCAGCCATCCCGCAAGTAGTGAGCAGGCCAGCAAAGCAGCTATAAAAATTACAATGGTGCTCATGCTTTCCCCATCTTACTTAATTTGTCAGGTGTGATTAGTCGCATCCTGGACACAATATAGGATCCTGCGGTTGGCTATCGGCAAGCGTGGAGTTGAACTTGAGCATCATTAAGCGCATCCCAGTAACCGGTGATCATAGCAAACCCTCTGAGGGCGGAATATCAGCAAATTCCTGGAGTTATTTCAACCTATTGACTTTTAATTTGATTTGAGAATGATTATTTATTAAGTTGCGTAAATGTAAATAACATGCAATTCACATTGCCGAATGCGTGTCCGATATCGCACAATAACTGCTGATTTCACAGCATAGATTCCACGATGAGCAAATCATTACAAAAACCCACCATTCTGAATGTTGAAACTGTAGCCCGTTCCCGATTGTTTACCATCGAAAGCGTGGATCTGGAGTTCAGCAACGGCGTGCGGCGTGTTTATGAACGAATGCGTCCAACCAACCGGGAAGCAGTGATGATTGTGCCGATTGTGGACGATCACCTGATTTTGATCCGCGAATACGCGGTGGGAACTGAATCCTACGAATTAGGTTTTTCGAAAGGATTAATTGATCCCGGTGAAAGTGTTTATGAAGCAGCAAACCGCGAACTCAAAGAAGAAGTGGGATTTGGCGCAAGGGATCTGACTTTTTTGAAGAAACTCAGCATGGCACCGTCTTACTTTTCCAGCAAAATGAATATCGTGGTGGCGCAAGATCTCTACCCTGAATCGCTGGAAGGCGATGAACCAGAGCCACTACCTCAGGTGCGCTGGCCACTGACACATATGATGGATTTGCTCGAAGATCCTGACTTCAACGAAGCGCGTAATGTCAGCGCGTTGTTCCTGGTGCGCGAGTGGTTGAAGGGGCAGGGGCGGTTGTAAATACGTGGAGCTTGCCTGATGCGCTACGCTTATCAGGCCTACGTGGTTCCTGCAATGTATTGAGTTTCGACGATTTTGTTGGCTGGATAAGGCGTTCACGCCGCATCCAGCATGAACAACGCGCACTTTGTCTGCAAACTGAAAAGGCGCCGAAGCGCCTTTTTAATCAGAACAATTCCTGAGCCTCACCATTATCGATGATGGTTGTCCCTACCTCGCGTACCGCTTGCTGTGTAGGCTGCGTACCTTCGATGAAATACTCTTCGCGGCTGTTACCACCGTTGGCCAGTTGCCCGGTGCTGCGATCGATATTCACCGTCACAATACCCGGCGGCGGCGTCAGCGGTTGTTCCGGTACACCTTCCAGCACGGCTTTCATATAAGCATCCCAGGCTGGCTGGGCGCTCTTTGCACCACCTTCATAACCGGAGATCTGATCTTTTATCGCCCCGGAAGCCGTAGTGTGACCGAGATTACGGCGGTGATCATCAAAGCCAATCCATACCGAGGTCACAACGCCCGGACCGTAACCCGAAAACCACGCATCTTTCGAACTGTTGGTCGTCCCGGTTTTCCCGCCGATATCATGACGTTGCAAATCACGACCTGCGCGCCAGCCAGTGCCCTGCCAGCCAGGTTCACCAAAGATATTGGTGTTCAGGGCGCTCTTAATCAGGAACGCCAGCGGTGTGCTGATGACGTGTGGTGCGTATTCTGGCGCACCAGTCTTCGCCACTAATGCCTGATTAGCCTGCTCCAGTTGTGGCATTGGCACAGAAACATTCTGCTGTTCGCGAGAGATAGCCACGTCTTCAACGTCGCTGTTTTCCAGCACGTTTGATTTTTGCGTATCACCGTAAATCACCGGAATATCACATTCCGGGCAGGCTACTTTTGGTTTCGCTTCGAAAATCACGCCGCCCTGGTCGTTTTCAATTTTGCTGATAAACCAGGGGTCGACCAGGAATCCACCATTAGCCATTACTGCGTACCCGCGCGCCACCTGTAACGGCGTGAAGGAAGCGGAACCCAGTGCCAGCGATTCAGTGTGGACAATGTTTTGTGCCGGGAAGCCGAAGCGTTGCAAATACTCTGCGGCATAGTCCACGCCCATTGCTCGCATTGCGCGTACCATTACCACGTTTTTCGACTGGCCCAACCCCTGACGTAAACGGATTGGACCGGCGTACTGCGGCGGTGAGTTTTTCGGCTGCCAGTCAGAACCCGCGCCTGCGTCCCAGCGGGAAATTGGCACATCGTTCAGCATACTTGCCAGCGTCAGACCTTTATCCATCGCTGCGGTGTAGAGGAACGGCTTGATATTCGAACCCACCTGACGCAGTGCCTGGGTGGCGCGGTTAAACTTGCTCTGATTGAAATCAAAACCACCGACCAGCGCCATAACTGCGCCGTTTTGCGGATTGATCGATACCAGCGCCGAGTTCACTTCCGGCACCTGTGCCAGCCACCAGGCATCGCCCACCTGGCGAACCCAGATTTGCTGACCTGTTTGCACAACATCAGTCACTTTACGCGGCGTCGGTCCCTGTTGTGTATCGGAGCGATAAGGCCGTGCCCAGCGAATCCCTTCCATACGCAGCGTCACAGATGTTCCGTCCGCCAGCATTGCTGTTGCTTCCTGCGGGTTGGCGCGGGTGACTGCGGCAGGTAGCAGCGGACCATAGGTCGGCAGCGCCTTCAGCGTATCGGTAATCTTTTTGTCATCCCACGCTGATTCACCTACTTTCCACAGCACATTAGCCGGGCCGCGATAGCCGTGACGCATGTCGTAGTCCAGTACGTTATTACGCACGGCTTGCTGTGCGGCCTGCTGCACTTTGCGGGTAATGGTAGTGTAAATGCGATAGCCGTCTTCATAAGCGTTTTCGCCGTAACGGTTATACATCTCCTGACGTACCATTTCGGTGAGATATGGCGCTGAGAAGGCGATCTCCGGTGCGTGATAGTTGGCGTTAATCGCTTCGGTGCGTGTCTCATCGAGCTGCTGTCGGGTGATATACCCTTCGTCCAGCATTCGCGACAGCACGACGTTACGCCGCGCGACGGCTCGATCCATTGAATAGAGCGGGTTGAAGGTGGAAGGGGCTTTAGGCAGCCCGGCAATCACCGCCATTTCGTTCAGTGTCAATTGGTCGACGGTTTTACCGAAATAGACTTGTGCCGCAGCACCGACACCATAGGCGCGGTAACCGAGATAAATCTTGTTCAGATAAAGCTCGAGGATCTCGTCTTTCGTCAGCAACTGTTCAATACGAATTGCGAGGAAGACTTCCTTAATTTTACGCATTAGAGTGCGTTCTGGACTCAGGAAGAAGTTTCTCGCCAGTTGTTGGGTGATGGTGCTCGCCCCTTGCGATGCGTGACCGGAGAACAGCGCCACGCTTGCCGCACGGAAGATCCCCACTGGGTCAACGCCGTGATGCTCGTAGAAGCGGCTGTCTTCCGTCGCAATAAAGGCTTTCACCATCTCCGGCGGGATTTGATCCAATGTAACCGGAATACGACGTTTTTCACCGTATTGAGCAATCAGCTCGCCATCGGCGCTGTAAATCTGCATCGGAATTTGCAGGCGAACATCTTTTAATGTCGCCACATCCGGCAGTTGTGGCTCGATGTAGCGGTAGAGGCCATAAATCGAGCCTGCTCCCAGCAGAATGCAACAGACTGCAAGGATCAATAAATACTTTACGAACTTCACTGGAAATTTCCCATTTAGTTTCATTTGGGCAGTTTATAAACAAACGCGCGGTAGTATAAAGGCAAGCCAGACGCATTGATATACCCGTCAGAGTGACGGGGGATAAGGAGATCATCACAATGGCATTTAAGACCTGGCAAATTGGTTTGCATTTACAACAGCAAGAAGCGGTGGCGGTTGCTATCGTGCGTGGCGCGAAAGAATGCTTTTTGCAACGCTGGTGGCGTTTGCCGCTGGCGACCGACATTATCAAAGATGGGCGCATTATTGACGCGGAACGGCTGACTAAAACGTTGTTACCGTGGAGTCGTGAACTGCCACACCGTCATCACATTATGTTGGCATTTCCCGCTAGCCGAACGTTACAAAGGGCATTTCCGCGTCCGGCAATGTCCCTGGGCGAACGGGAGCAAATGGCCTGGTTGACAGGTACGATGGCTCGCGAGCTGGATATGGAACCGGACTCCCTGCGCTTTGATTACAGCGAAGATTCGCTAAGTCCCGCTTATAACGTGACCGCCGCGCAAAGCAAAGAGCTGGCAACGCTGCTTAGCCTGGCAGAAAGATTGCGTATTCACGTTAGTGCGATTACCCCAGACGCCTGCGCTTTGCAGCGATTCCTGCCTTTTTTACCTTCTCATCAGCAATGTCTGGCCTGGCGTGATAACGAACAGTGGTTATGGGCGACGCGTTATAGCTGGGGACGCAAACTGGCGGTGGGGATGACAAGCGCGAATGAACTGGCCGCGACGTTAGCCATTAATTCTGAAAGTCTCGCGATATGCGGCGAAGGCGGATTTGACCCCTGGAATGCGGTTTCTGTGCGTCAGCCGCCACTACCGCCACCAGGTGGAAACTTTGCTATCGCGCTGGGGCTGGCGCTTGGGGAGGGGTACTGATGAATCCGCCAATCAATTTTTTGCCCTGGCGAGAGCAACGCCGGACGGCCTTTCTTCGCTTCTGGTTGCTGATGTTCGTTGCTCCTCTGCTGCTGGCTGTCGGGATAACGCTCATGCTGCGTTTGACAACCAACGCTGAAGTACGCGTTGACGCTGTTTTGCTTCAGGCGGAACAACAACGCGCCAGCACCCTACAAACCAGTAAACCACGTTTGCTGGAACGGCAACAATTACGCGAACAGCGTTTGCAACGTCAGCGCCAGCGACAATTTACCCGCGACTGGCAATCTTCGCTGGAGTCACTGGCGGCACTTTTACCCGAACACGCCTGGCTGACAACGATAAGCTGGCAGCAGGAAACGCTGGAGGTAAAGGGATTTGCGACGAACATTACTGCGTTAAACGCACTGGAAAAAGCACTCCGCCAGGATACTTCTTTTCAGCTCAACCAGCGCGGAGCCACGCAGCAGGATGCTCAAGGTCGCTGGCAATTTGAGTATCAGTTAACAAGGACGGTTAACGATGAACACTCTTTTTGACTGGTGGTTCGCGACATCACTCCGTATCCGCCAGTTTTGCTGGGCAGTCTGGTTGCTGATGTTAGTTACGCTCATTTTTCTTTCATCGGCACACCAAGAAGAGAGTGACGCATTAATTCGACTGCGGGCAAGTAATCACCAGCAATGGACGGCACTTTATCGCCTGGTAGACACCACTCCCATCATTGAAGAAAAGAAGTTGCCCTTTTCGCCACTGGATTTTCAGTTGCCCGGCGCGCAACTGCTTTACTGGCATCCATCCGCTCAGGGAGGCGAGTTGGCGTTAAAAACGTTCTGGAAAGCTGTGCCGTCGGCATTTACACGGCTGGCAGAGCGCAACGTCAGCGTGAGCCGTTTTTTGTTAAGCGTGGAAGGTGGTGACCTTTTGTTCACGCTACAACTGGAGATGCCGCATGAGGGTTAAACGCGGGTTGTTGGTAGGTATTGCCTTGTGCCTTTTAACCGGTATGCGTGACCCTTTTAAGCCGCCGGAGGATCTATGCCGGGTAAGCGAACTTAGCCAGTGGCGTTATCAGGGGATGGTAGGGCGAGGCGAGCGCGTTATTGGCGTAATAAAAGATGGGCAAAAAAAATGGCGACGGGTGGAGCAAAACGATGTGCTGGAGAATGGCTGGACAATTTTACAACTGACGCCAGAAACATTAACGCTGGGAACTGGAAAAAACTGCGAACCGCCACAGTGGTTGTGGCAACGGCAAGGAGATAAAAATGAAGCAATGGATAGCCGCACTACTGTTGATGATGATACCCAGCGTACAGGCGGCAAAGCCGCAAAAAGTGACGCTGATGGTGGATGACGTTCCGGTGGCTCAGGTGTTACAGGCGCTGGCTGAACAGGAGAAGTTAAACCTGGTGGTTTCGCCAGACGTCAATGGTACGGTGTCGTTACATCTCACTGACGTTCCCTGGAAACAGGCACTACAAACCGTAGTGAAAAGCGCCGGGCTGATAACGCGCCAGGAAGGCAACATTCTTTCAGTGCATTCCGTTGCCTGGCAGAATGACAATATCGCCCGTCAGGAGGCTGAACAGGCGCGGGTGCAGGCAAATCTGCCGCTGGAAAATCGCAATATTACTCTGCAATACGCCGACGCCGGAGAGCTGGCGAAAGCAGGAGAAAAGCTACTTAGCGCCAAAGGCAGCATGACTGTCGATAAACGTACTAATCGCCTTTTGCTGCGTGATAACAAAACGGCGTTAAGCGCACTGGAACAGTGGGTAGCGCAAATGGATTTGCCGGTCGGGCAGGTTGAATTGTCGGCGCACATTGTCACCATTAATGAAAAAAGTCTGCGCGAGTTAGGCGTGAAATGGACGCTGGCCGATGCGCAACAAACCGGCGGCGTTGGGCAAGTGACCACGCTCGGCGGCGATCTCTCTGTGGCAACGGCAACGACGCATATCGGTTTTAACATTGGGCGCATTAACGGGCGTTTACTGGATCTGGAGCTTTCCGCGCTCGAACAAAAACAGCAACTGGATATTATCGCCAGCCCGCGTCTGCTGGCCTCACATCTCCAGCCTGCCAGCATTAAACAGGGAAGCGAGATCCCGTATCAGGTTTCCAGTGGTGAAAGCGGCGCGACGTCGGTGGAATTTAAAGAGGCCGTACTGGGAATGGAAGTCACGCCCACGGTGTTACAAAAAGGTCGCATCCGACTGAAATTACACATCAGCCAGAACGTTCCGGGACAGGTGCTACAACAAGCTGATGGCGAAGTGCTGGCGATTGATAAGCAGGAGATCGAAACGCAGGTTGAAGTAAAAAGCGGAGAAACGCTGGCACTGGGTGGTATTTTTACCCGTAAAAATAAATCGGGTCAGGATAGCGTACCGCTGTTGGGCGACATCCCCTGGTTCGGGCAATTATTTCGTCATGACGGAAAAGAAGATGAACGACGCGAGTTAGTGGTATTTATCACGCCACGGTTGGTTTCCAGTGAGTAAACTGCCGCAAAAACGGCGATGTTTTCATGCTGAACATGTTTCATCTATTTGACGTGCGCAGGTATTTAGCATACAAGGAGTACCGATTTGAGAGTCGGTGCTCTTTGTTACCTGCGTTTTATGATGGTGATTTATCTTTCACGCGGCATTTTGCTGTCTTTTTTACGCTAATCTTACCCGGTGATTTATCGCCAGAGCGGTGATAGCAAGGTAGTGCACCTGCAGCGACCAGATATGCAGAGGGATGGGCAATTTATTCAGTTGCCAAACCCGCTGGAGTATTGAGATAATTTTCAGTCTGACTCTCGCAATATTTTATGAGGTTTCAGTTCATGTCCTGCGGGGCTCTCTGAGCGAAGCGGGTTTATCATTAACGAATAGTCTTAGTAGTACCGAAAAAATGGCAGAGAAACGCAATATCTTTCTGGTTGGGCCTATGGGTGCCGGAAAAAGCACTATTGGGCGCCAGTTAGCTCAACAACTCAATATGGAATTTTACGATTCCGATCAAGAGATTGAGAAACGAACCGGAGCTGATGTGGGCTGGGTTTTCGATTTAGAAGGCGAAGAAGGCTTCCGCGATCGCGAAGAAAAGGTCATCAATGAGTTGACCGAGAAACAGGGTATTGTGCTGGCTACTGGCGGCGGCTCTGTGAAATCCCGCGAAACGCGTAACCGTCTTTCCGCACGTGGCGTTGTCGTTTATCTTGAAACGACCATCGAAAAGCAACTTGCGCGCACGCAGCGTGATAAAAAACGCCCGTTGCTGCACGTTGAAACACCGCCGCGTGAAGTTCTGGAAGCATTGGCTAATGAACGCAATCCGCTGTATGAAGAGATTGCCGACGTGACCATTCGTACTGATGATCAAAGCGCCAAAGTGGTCGCAAACCAGATTATTCACATGCTGGAAAGCAACTAATTCTGGCTTTATATACACTCGTCTGCGGGTACAGTAATTAAGGTGGATGTCGCGTTATGGAGAGGATAGTCGTCACTCTCGGGGAACGTAGTTACCCAATTACCATCGCATCTGGTTTGTTTAACGAACCAGCTTCATTCTTACCGCTGAAATCGGGTGAGCAGGTGATGTTGGTCACCAACGAAACCCTGGCTCCTCTGTATCTCGATAAGGTTCGCAGCGTACTTGAACAGGCGGGTGTTAACGTCGATAGCGTTATCCTCCCTGACGGCGAGCAGTATAAAAGCCTGGCAGTACTCGACACCGTTTTTACGGCGTTGTTGCAAAAACCGCACGGTCGCGATACGACGCTGGTGGCGCTTGGCGGCGGCGTAGTAGGCGATCTTACCGGTTTTGCAGCGGCGAGCTATCAGCGCGGCGTTCGCTTCATTCAAGTCCCGACGACATTGCTGTCGCAGGTGGACTCTTCCGTTGGCGGAAAAACCGCAGTCAACCATCCCCTCGGTAAAAATATGATTGGCGCTTTTTATCAGCCAGCATCAGTGGTGGTGGATCTCGACTGTCTGAAAACGCTTCCTCCGAGAGAGTTAGCTTCGGGGCTGGCGGAAGTCATCAAATACGGCATTATTCTTGACGGTGAGTTTTTCAACTGGCTGGAAGATAATCTGGATGCGCTGCTCAATCTGGATGGTCCGGCAATGGCGTACTGTATTCGTCGTTGCTGTGAGCTGAAAGCAGAAGTTGTCGCTGCCGACGAGCGCGAATCCGGCTTACGTGCTTTACTGAATCTGGGACATACCTTTGGTCATGCTATTGAAGCGGAAATGGGGTATGGCAATTGGTTGCACGGTGAAGCAGTCGCGGCGGGTATGGTGATGGCGGCGCGGACGTCGGAACGTCTCGGGCAGTTTAGTTCTGCCGAAACGCAGCGTATTATTACCCTGCTTACGCGGGCTGGATTACCGGTTAATGGGCCGCGCGAAATGTCCGCGCAGGCGTATTTACCGCATATGCTGCGTGACAAGAAAGTCCTTGCGGGAGAGATGCGCTTAATTCTTCCGCTGGCAATTGGTAAGAGTGAAGTTCGCGGCGGCGTATCGCACGAACTTGTTCTTAACGCTATTACCGATTGTCAATCAGCGTAACAACAAGAAAGGTCCGGCCGCTTATCAGCGGTCTATTAGCTTCAGGTTAATTGCAACGTGGTAAGCATTAACCTTTTAGTGGGGTGTTAAATGGATGAATTCAAACCAGAAGACGAGCTGAAACCCGATCCCAGCGATCGTCGTACTGGTCGTTCTCGTCAATCTTCTGAGCGTTCAGAACGTACTGAACGTGGCGAACCGCAGATCAATTTTGATGATATTGAACTTGATGAAACTGACGATCGCCGTCCGACTCGTGCGCAAAAAGAGCGCAATGAGGAACCGGAAATCGAAGAAGAAATTGATGATTCCGAAGATGACGCTGTGGATGAAGAGCGTGTAGAGCGTCGTCCGCGTAAGCGCAAAAAAGCAGCCAGCAAACCGGCTTCTCGTCAGTATATGATGATGGGCGTCGGTATTCTGGTTCTGCTGCTGTTGATCATCGGTATCGGTTCTGCGCTAAAAGCCCCCTCGACCTCTTCCAGCGATCAAACCGCGTCTGGTGAGAAGAGTATTGATCTTGCTGGCAATGCGACTGATCAGGCAAATGGCGTGCAGCCAGCGCCGGGAACCACGTCTGCGGAAAATACCCAGCAGGATGTTTCTCTGCCGCCGATTTCTTCTACGCCGACCCAGGGGCAAACCCCGGCGGCAACGGATGGTCAACAACGTGTTGAAGTGCAGGGTGACCTGAATAACGCGCTGACCCAGCCGCAAAATCAGCAGCAGTTGAACAATGTGGCGGTCAACTCCACGCTGCCAACCGAACCCGCGACTGTAGCGCCAGTTCGTAATGGCAACGCATCGCGTGATACGGCGAAAGCGCAAACCGCTGAACGGCCGACCACTACGCGTCCGGCACGTCAGCAGGCGGTGATTGAACCGAAAAAACCACAAGCAACTGTGAAAACGGAACCGAAGCCGGTAGCACAGACGCCGAAGCGTACTGAACCGGCTGCACCTGTGGTGAGCACAAAGGCACCGGCTGCGACTTCTACGCAAGCCACAACGCCAGCAGCACCAAAAGAGACGGCGACTACGGCTCCAGTACAGACGGCGACTACGGCTCCAGTACAGACGGCATCTCCGGCGCAAACCACGGCAACACCAGCCGCTGGAGCGAAGACCGCAGGTAATGTTGGTTCGTTGAAATCGGCACCGTCCAGCCATTACACTCTGCAGCTGAGCAGTTCTTCTAACTACGACAACCTGAACGGTTGGGCGAAGAAAGAGAATCTGAAAAACTACGTTGTCTATGAAACGACGCGTAATGGTCAGCCGTGGTATGTACTGGTTTCTGGCGTGTACGCTTCAAAAGAAGAAGCGAAAAAAGCGGTATCTACATTGCCAGCAGATGTCCAGGCCAAAAACCCGTGGGCGAAACCGCTGCGTCAGGTACAGGCCGATCTGAAGTAATCAAGGTTATCTCCCGCAATGGTTTATCGTTGCGGGAGTTGCCTGAAGCGCTGGATGCTGTCGGAGCTTTCTCCACAGCCGGAGAAGGTGTAATTAGTTAGTCAGCATGAAGAAAAATCGCGCTTTTTTGAAGTGGGCAGGGGGCAAATATCCCTTGCTTGATGATATTAAACGGCATTTGCCTAAGGGTGAATGTCTGGTTGAACCTTTTGTGGGTGCCGGGTCGGTGTTTCTCAACACCGACTTTTCTCGTTATATCCTTGCCGATATCAATAGCGACCTGATTAGTCTCTACAACATTGTGAAGATGCGTACTGATGAGTACGTACAGGCTGCCCGCGAGCTGTTTGTTCCTGAGACAAATTGCGCCGAGGTTTACTATCAGTTCCGCGAAGAGTTCAACAAAAGCCAGGATCCGTTCCGTCGGGCGGTACTGTTTTTATATTTGAACCGCTACGGTTACAACGGCCTGTGTCGTTACAATCTGCGCGGTGAGTTTAACGTGCCGTTTGGCCGCTACAAAAAACCCTATTTCCCGGAAGCTGAGTTGTATCACTTCGCTGAAAAAGCGCAGAATGCCTTTTTCTATTGTGAGTCTTATGCCGATAGCATGGCGCGCGCAGATGATGCATCTGTCGTCTATTGCGATCCGCCTTATGCACCACTATCTGCGACCGCCAACTTTACGGCGTATCACACAAACAGTTTTACTCTTGAACAACAGGCGCATCTGGCGGAGATCGCCGAAGGTCTGGTTAACCGTCAGATCCCGGTACTGATTTCTAACCATGATACGGCGCTAACGCGCGAGTGGTATCAGCGCGCAAAATTGCATGTCGTCAAAGTTCGACGCAGTATAAGCAGCAACGGCGGCACACGTAAAAAGGTGGACGAACTGCTGGCTTTGTACAAACCAGGAGTCGTTTCACCCGCGAAAAAATAATTCTCAAGGAGAAGCGGATGAAACAGTATTTGATTGCCCCCTCAATTCTGTCGGCTGATTTTGCCCGCCTGGGTGAAGATACCGCAAAAGCCCTGGCAGCTGGCGCTGATGTCGTGCATTTTGACGTCATGGATAACCACTATGTTCCCAACCTGACGATTGGACCAATGGTGCTGAAATCCTTGCGTAATTACGGCATTACCGCCCCTATCGATGTGCATCTGATGGTGAAACCGGTTGATCGCATTGTGCCTGATTTCGCTGCCGCTGGTGCCAGCATCATTACCTTTCATCCTGAAGCCTCCGAGCATGTTGATCGCACGCTGCAACTGATTAAAGAAAATGGCTGTAAAGCGGGGCTGGTATTTAACCCGGCGACACCGCTGAGCTATCTGGATTACGTGATGGACAAACTGGATGTGATCCTGCTGATGTCCGTCAACCCTGGTTTTGGCGGTCAGTCTTTCATTCCACAAACGTTAGATAAACTGCGCGAAGTACGTCGTCGTATCGACGAGTCTGGCTTCGACATTCGACTGGAAGTGGACGGTGGCGTGAAGGTGAACAATATTGGCGAAATCGCTGCGGCGGGCGCGGATATGTTTGTCGCTGGCTCCGCTATTTTCGACCAGCCAGACTATAAAAAAGTCATTGATGAAATGCGCAGTGAACTGGCAAAGGTAAGTCATGAGTAAGTTTGAAGATATTCGCGGCGTTGCCTTCGATCTCGATGGCACGCTGGTTGACAGTGCTCCCGGCCTGGCTGCTGCGGTAGATATGGCGCTGTATGCGCTGGAGTTGCCCGTTGCAGGCGAAGAGCGTGTTATTACCTGGATTGGTAATGGCGCAGATGTGCTGATGGAGCGGGCATTGACCTGGGCGCGTCAGGAACGTGCGACGCTGCGTAAAACGATGGGCAAACCGCCCGTTGATGACGATATTCCGGCAGAAGAACAAGTACGTATTCTGCGTAAGCTGTTTGATCGTTACTATGGCGAAGTTGCTGAAGAAGGCACGTTTTTGTTCCCGCACGTTGCCGATACGCTGGGCGCATTGCAGGCTAAAGGCCTGCCGCTAGGTCTGGTTACCAACAAACCAACGCCGTTCGTCGCCCCGCTGCTGGAAGCCTTAGATATCGCAAAATACTTTAGCGTGGT
Source organism: Escherichia sp. MR (assembly GCF_005280595.1). Taxonomy (NCBI): domain Bacteria; kingdom Pseudomonadati; phylum Pseudomonadota; class Gammaproteobacteria; order Enterobacterales; family Enterobacteriaceae; genus Escherichia; species Escherichia sp. MR. Next base: position 110,388 of record NZ_SZVK01000003.1, read on the forward strand.
TATCGGCGGCGATGACGTACAAAACAAAAAACCCCACCCGGATCCGCTGCTACTGGTGGCTGAACGTATGGGCATTGCCCCGCAACAGATGCTGTTTGTCGGCGATTCTCGCAATGATATTCAGGCAGCAAAAGCAGCCGGTTGCCCTTCAGTTGGCTTAACCTACGGATATAACTACGGCGAGGCTATCGATCTCAGCCAGCCTGATGTAATTTATCACTCTATAAATGACCTTCTGCCCGCATTAGGGCTTCCGCAAAGCGAAAATCAGGAATCGAAAAATGACTAAGCCCATCGTTTTTAGTGGCGCACAGCCTTCAGGTGAATTGACCATTGGTAACTACATGGGTGCGCTGCGTCAGTGGGTAAACATGCAGGATGATTACCATTGCATTTACTGCATCGTTGACCAACACGCCATCACCGTGCGCCAGGATGCGCAGAAGCTGCGTAAAGCGACGCTGGATACGCTGGCGTTGTACCTGGCTTGCGGTATCGATCCTGAGAAAAGCACTATTTTTGTTCAGTCCCACGTGCCGGAACATGCGCAGTTAGGCTGGGCACTGAACTGCTATACCTACTTCGGCGAACTGAGCCGCATGACGCAGTTTAAAGATAAATCTGCGCGTTATGCCGAGAACATTAACGCTGGTCTGTTTGACTATCCGGTGCTGATGGCTGCGGACATCCTGCTGTATCAAACCAATCTGGTGCCGGTCGGCGAAGACCAGAAACAGCACCTGGAACTGAGCCGCGATATTGCCCAGCGTTTCAACGCGCTGTATGGCGATATCTTTAAAGTACCGGAGCCGTTTATTCCGAAATCTGGCGCGCGCGTAATGTCACTGCTGGAGCCGACCAAGAAGATGTCCAAGTCTGACGATAACCGCAATAACGTTATCGGTCTGCTGGAAGATCCGAAATCGGTAGTGAAGAAAATCAAACGTGCGGTCACTGACTCCGACGAGCCGCCGGTAGTTCGCTACGACGTGCAGAACAAAGCGGGCGTTTCTAACCTGCTGGATATCCTTTCTGCGGTAACGGGCCAAAGCATTCCGGAACTGGAAAAACAGTTCGAAGGCAAGATGTATGGTCACCTGAAAGGCGAAGTAGCTGAAGCGGTTTCCGGTATGCTGACTGAATTGCAGGAGCGTTATCACCGTTTCCGCAATGATGAAGCCTTCTTGCAACAGGTAATGAAAGACGGCGCAGAAAAAGCCAGCGCACACGCTTCCCGCACGTTGAAAGCGGTTTACGAAGCGATTGGTTTTGTGGCGAAGCCTTAATTCACTATTGAGACCAAAAACCGGGGAAACCCGGTTTTTTTACGTCGTTATTTGCAATAACCCAAAAAAATGTGAAGCATCTCGCCGTTTCCACATCTGCTTGTTGCGCCTTATCTTCATTTTTATGAATATATAAATATTTATTTTATTGAAAATTTATTATGCGTCGAACGTTTATCAAAAAAGAAGGCGTCGTCATCACGACGCTGGCTCGTTATTTGTTAGGTGAAAAGTGTGGTAATCGCCTAAAAACTATAGATGAACTGGCAACTGAATGCCGTTCGTCCGTCGGCCTGACGCAGGCCGCGTTAAAAAATCTGGAGTCAAGCGGCGCGATACGGATTGAACGTCGCGGGCGCAATGGCAGTTATCTGGTAGAGATGGATAACAAAGCACTGCTGACCCATGTTGATATCAACAATGTGGTATGTGCGATGCCCTTGCCCTATACCCGCTTGTACGAAGGTTTAGCGAGCGGATTAAAAGCTCAGTTTGATGGCATTCCTTTTTACTATGCGCATATGCGTGGTGCGGATATTCGCGTGGAGTGCTTGCTTAACGGTGTCTATGACATGGCGGTAGTTTCGCGACTGGCGGCAGAAAGTTATCTCACGCAAAAAGGATTATGTCTTGCGCTGGAGTTGGGGCCGCATACCTACGTTGGCGAGCACCAGTTGATTTGCCGTAAAGGGGAGTCCGGTAACGTGAAGCGCGTGGGGCTGGATAACCGTTCGGCAGATCAGAAAATCATGACCGATGTCTTTTTTGGCAGTAGCGATGTGGAGCGAGTCGATCTCTCTTATCACGAGAGTTTACAGCGCATTGTTAAAGGTGATGTCGATGCGGTTATCTGGAACGTGGTGGCGGAAAACGAACTGACCATGCTGGGATTAGAAGCCACGCCGCTCACAGACGATCCGCGATTTTTACAGGCAACTGAAGCCGTGGTTTTGACGCGAGCCGATGATTACCCGATGCAACAATTGCTGCGTGCGGTTGTTGATAAACACGCCCTGCTTGCCCATCAACAGCGAGTGGTCAGTGGGGAACAGGAACCCAGTTATTAAACGAAAGGCATCTAAAATGGAAACCAGACTCAACCTGCTTTGCGATGCAGGGGTCATCGATAAGGACATCTGCAAAGGCATGATGCAGGTCGTCAACGTACTGGAAACAGAGTGCCATCTACCAGTGCGCAGCGAGCAGGGAACGATGGCAATGATACATATGGCGAGTGCGCTGATGCGCAGTCGTCGCGGCGAACAGATCCAGCCACTGGATGACGAGTTGCTGGCTGAACTGTCGCAATGTCGCCACTGGCCAGCGATCATGCAGTTGCACCAGGTGTTATTGCAGGGATTCGCGCTGGAAGTTAACCCGTGTGAAGAAGGCTATTTGCTGGCCAACCTTTATGGATTATGGATGGTCGCTAACGAAGAGGTCTGAAGCCCACAACAAATCCACGTCGCATATCTTAAATATTCAAAAAAATGAATATTTGATTCAAGGAACAGAAACGAGGCAACAAGATGTTTGTAGAAGCATTGAAACGCCAGAACCCGGCACTGATTTCTGCCGCACTAAACCTGTGGCAGCAGGGCAAGATAGCCCCGGACAGTTGGGTTATCGACGTGGATCAGGTACTGGAAAACGGTAAGCGGTTGATTGAGACGGCGCGGCTTTATGGTATTGAGCTGTATCTGATGACCAAACAGTTCGGTCGCAATCCGTGGCTGGCGGAAAAACTGCTGGCGCTGGGCTACAGCGGTATTGTGGCGGTGGATTACAAAGAGGCGCGAGTGATGCGCCGCGCAGGTTTGCCGGTGGCGCATCAGGGGCATCTGGTGCAAATCCCTTGTCACCAGGTCGCTGATGCCGTTGAACAGGGCACCGACGTCATCACCGTGTTTACTCTCGACAAAGCGCGGGAAGTTTCTGCGGCGGCGGTGAAGGCCGGGCGAATCCAGTCTGTGCTGCTCAAAGTTTATAGCGACGATGATTTTCTTTATCCGGGACAGGAAAGTGGTTTTGCTCAACATTCGTTGCAGGAAATTGTCGCTGAAATCCAAAAACTGCCAGGACTCCATTTAGCGGGACTTACCCATTTCCCTTGCCTGCTATGGAATGAGAGTGCCGGGAAGGTTTTGCCGACGCCGAACCTCCAGACGTTGGTCAATGCCCGCAACCAGCTGGCGGAATCTGGTGTTGCTGTTGAGCAATTAAACGCGCCTTCAGCAACCAGCTGTACTTCACTGCCAATGCTGGCGGAATACGGTGTTACTCATGCCGAACCTGGTCATGCGCTGACGGGCACCATTCCGGCAAACCAACAGGGTGACCAGCCTGAACGCGTAGCCATGCTCTGGTTAAGCGAAATATCCCATCATTTTCGTGGCGATAGCTACTGCTATGGCGGCGGCTATTACCGTCGTGGTCATGCGCAACATGCGCTGGTGTTTACGCCAGAAAATCAAAGCATTACTGAAACATATCTCAACGCCGTGGATGACAGCAGCATCGACTACACCTTGCCTTTGGCGGGAGAGTTTCCGGTGAGTAGCGCGGTGGTGCTCTGTTTTCGTACACAAATTTTTGTTACCCGCAGTGATGTCGTGCTGGTGTCCGGTATTCAGCACAGAGCGCCGGAAATCGTAGGCCGTTATGACAGCCTCGGCAACCTTCTGGAGGCGTAAATGGCGCGATTTGTGGTGTTAGTGATTGATAGCTTCGGCGTGGGGGCAATGAAAGATGTCACGCGGGTACGCCCGCAGGATGCCGGAGCCAATACTTGCGGTCACATTCTTTGTGAGTTACCGCATTTACAACTGCCAATGCTGGAGAAGTTAGGGCTTATTAATGCTCTGGGCTATGCCCCCGGAGATATGCAGCCATCGGATTCCGCAGTCTGGGGTGTGGCGGAACTGCAACATGAAGGTGGCGATACCTTTATGGGACATCAGGAAATTTTAGGTACGCGACCACTGCCGCCGCTGCGGATGCCCTTTCGTGATGTTATTGACTGTGTTGAGCAAGCATTAATTACTGCGGGCTGGCAAGTAGAGCGCCGTGGCGATGAGTTGCAGTTTCTGTGGGTTAACCAGGCCGTGGCAGTTGGTGACAATCTCGAAGCGGATTTAGGCCAGGTCTATAACGTTACCGCCAATCTCTCCGTAATACCGTTCGATGAAGTCATCAAAATAGGTCGTGTGGTGCGTGAGCAAGTTCAGGTTGGCAGAGTGATCACATTTGGGGGGCTGTTAGCGGACAGCCAGCGCATTCTCGATGCCGCAGAAAGCAAAGAAGGACGTTTTATTGGCATCAATGCGCCGCGTTCTGGCGCTTATGACAACGGCTTCCAGGTCGTGCATATGGGCTACGGCGTCGATGAAAAAGTGCAGGTGCCGCAACAGTTGTATCAGGCGGGCATACCTACGGTTCTGGTGGGAAAGGTAGCGGATATCGTCAGTAATCCTTATGGCGTGAGCTGGCAAAATCTGGTGGATAGCCAGCAGATTATGGATATCACCCTCGACGAGTTTAACGCTCATCAGACCGCGTTTATTTGCACCAATATCCAGGAAACCGATCTTGCCGGTCATGCAGAAGACGTCGCACGTTATGCCGAACGTTTGCAGGTCGTTGACCGTAACCTTACTCGCCTTGTTGAGGCGATGCAGCCGGATGATTGCCTGATCGTGATGGCTGATCACGGTAACGACCCGACCATTGGACATAGCCACCATACCCGCGAAGTGGTGCCGGTACTGGTTTATCAGCAAGGGCTGGTTGCAACTCGTCTGGGGGTTTGTTCCACGCTCTCTGACGTAGGAGCCACAGTATGTGAATTTTTCCGCGCATCGCCGCCACAAAACGGCACTTCCTTTTTATCGTCCTTTCGCTTTCAGGGTGACTCTTTATGACCATCGACTCGACCGGCTACACCCTTGCCCATGAGCATCTGCATATTGATCTCTCCGGCTTTAAAAACAACGTAGATTGCCGCCTTGATCAATATGCGTTCATTTGTCAGGAGATGAACGACCTGATGGCCCAGGGCGTGCGTAATGTGATTGAGATGACCAACCGTTATATGGGGCGCAATGCGCAATTTATGCTCGATGTAATGCGCGAAACCGGGATCAACGTGGTGGCCTGTACCGGTTATTACCAGGACGCGTTTTTCCCGCAACATGTGGCGACCCGCAGCGTGCAGGAACTGGCGCAAGAGATGGTCGATGAAATTGAACAGGGTATCGATGGCACGGAGCTGAAAGCCGGGATCATCGCGGAGATTGGTTCCAGCGAAGGGAAGATTACGCCGCTGGAAGAGAAGGTGTTTATTGCCGCCGCGCTGGCACATAACCAGACCGGACGTCCGATCTCCACGCATACCTCTTTTAGCACCATGGGGCTGGAACAACTGGCGCTACTGCAAGCCCACGGAGTTGATCTTTCGCGCGTCACCGTTGGTCACTGCGATCTGAAAGACAACCTCGACAACATTTTGAAGATGATCGATCTCGGCGCGTATGTGCAGTTCGACACCATTGGTAAGAACAGTTACTACCCGGACGAAAAGCGTATTGCGATGCTTCATGCGCTACGCGACCGTGGGTTGCTGAACCGCGTCATGCTGTCGATGGATATTACGCGCCGCTCCCATTTAAAAGCCAACGGTGGTTATGGCTATGACTTTTTATTACCACCTTTATTCCGCAATTGCGCCAGTCAGGATTCAGTCAGGCCGATGTGGATGTGATGTTACGTGAAAATCCCTCTCAATTTTTCCAATAAGGACAGACTCATGAAAAAGATTGGCGTTGCAGGCTTACAGCGTGAGCAGATTAAAAAAACTATTGAAGCGACGGCTCCTGGCTGTTTTGAAGTTTTCATTCATAACGACATGGAAGCGGCAATGAAAGTGAAATCCGGGCAACTGGATTACTACATCGGCGCGTGTAATACCGGTGCGGGTGCGGCATTGTCGATTGCCATCGCGGTGATTGGCTATAACAAAAGTTGCACTATTGCCAAGCCGGGCATTAAAGCGAAAGACGAACATATCGCCAAAATGATCGCCGAAGGGAAAGTGGCGTTTGGGCTTTCCGTTGAGCACGTCGAACATGCGATTCCGATGCTGATTAACCATCTGAAATAAAAGGCACGACTATGGATCTGTATATCCAGATTATCCTGGTGGCGTGCCTGACCGGTATGACATCATTTCTGGCGCATCGCTCGGCGGCTGTTTTCCATGATGGTATTCGCCCGATCCTGCCGCAACTGATTGAAGGCTATATGAACCGTCGCGAGGCGGGGAGTATCGCTTTTGGTCTGAGCATTGGTTTTGTGGCCTCGGTGGGGATCTCTTTTACCCTGAAAACCGGCCTGCTCAATGCATGGCTGCTTTTTCTTCCTACCGATATTCTCGGCGTACTGGCGATAAACAGCCTGATGGCGTTTGGTCTTGGCGCGATCTGGGGGGTACTGATCCTCACCTGCCTGTTGCCGGTAAACCAGTTGCTGACTGCGCTGCCGGTAGATGTATTAGGTAGCCTTGGGGAACTTAGCTCGCCGGTGGTTTCTGCTTTTGCGCTGTTCCCGCTGGTGGCGATTTTCTACCAGTTTGGCTGGAAGCAAAGCCTGATCGCCGCTGCCGTCGTGTTGATGACCCGTGTGGTGGTGGTGCGTTTTTTCCCGCATCTTAATCCGGAATCCATCGAAATCTTTATTGGCATGGTAATGCTGCTGGGGATCGCGATAACTCACGACCTGCGTCATCGTGATGAAAATGATATCGATGCCAGCGTGCTTTCGGTGTTTGAAGAGCGCACGTCGCGGATTATCAAAAACTTACCGTATATCGCCATCGTGGGAGCATTGATTGCTGCCGTTGCCAGCATGAAGATTTTTGCCGGTAGCGAAGTGTCTATTTTCACCCTTGAGAAAGCGTACTCCGCAGGCGTTACACCGGAACAATCGCAAACGCTGATTAATCAGGCTGCACTGGCGGAATTTATGCGCGGGCTGGGTTTTGTACCGTTGATTGCCACCACGGCGTTAGCCACTGGCGTGTATGCAGTTGCGGGCTTTACCTTTGTTTATGCGGTGGGCTATCTCTCGCCGAATCCGATGGTTGCAGCGGTATTAGGCGCAGTGGTTATTTCGGCGGAAGTCTTACTGCTTCGTTCGATTGGCAAATGGCTGGGGCACTATCCGTCGGTGCGTAATGCGTCGGATAACATCCGTAACGCCATGAATATGTTGATGGAAGTGGCGCTGCTGGTCGGCTCGATTTTCGCGGCAATCAAAATGGCAGGCTATACCGGATTCTCCATCGCGGTTGCCATTTACTTCCTCAACGAATCTCTCGGTCGTCCGGTACAAAAAATGGCGGCACCAGTGGTGGCAGTAATGATTACCGGTATTCTGCTGAATGTACTTTACTGGCTTGGCCTGTTTGTTCCGGCTTAAGGAATGCACTTATGAAGACGTTTCCTCTGAAAAGTCTGACCATTGCTGAAGCGCAGCAGAAGCAGTTTGCGCTGGTGGATAGCATTTGTCGCCATTTTCCTGGTAGCTAATTTCTTACCTGGGGTGATTTGGGATTAACGCCGGGGCTGAATCAGCCTCGCATTACCCAGCGTGTGGAGCAGGTGCTGGCAGATGCGTTTCATGCGCCAGCGGCGGTGCTGGTGCAAGGCGCTGGCACAGGAGCGATTCGTGCCGGGCTGGCGGCTTTGCTTAAACCAGGGCAGCGTCTTCTGGTGCATGACGCGCCCGTTTATCCGACGACACGCGTCATCATTGAACAGATGGGGCTGACGCTTATTACTGTTGATTTCAATGACCTGTCGGCACTTAAGCAGGTCGTAGACGAGCAACAACCTGATGCGGCGCTGGTGCAGCATACGCGCCAGCAGCCGCAGGATCGCTACATTCTGGCAGAGGTGCTGGCAACGTTGCGCTCGGCTGGCGTTCCTGCGTTAACCGATGATAACTATGCGGTAATGAAGGTGGCGCGAATCGGCTGCGAATGCGGGGCGAATGTCTCGACATTTTCCTGCTTCAAGCTATTTGGGCCAGAGGGTGTTGGTGCGGTGGTAGGCGATGCCGACGTTATCAACCGTATTCGCGCTACGCTCTATTCCGGCGGTAGTCAGATCCAGGGCTCTCAGGCGCAGGAAGTCTTGCGTGGGCTGGTTTTCGCGCCGGTGATGCATGCGGTACAGGCGGGCGTTTCTGAACGGCTGCTGGCTTTACTTAACGGCGGCGCGGTGCCGGAAGTTAAAAGTGCCGTCATTGCCAATGCGCAGTCGAAGGTGTTGATTGTGGAGTTTCATCAGCCGATTGCCGCCAGGGTGCTGGAAGAAGCGCAGAAACGCGGTGCGTTACCGTATCCGGTGGGCGCGGAGTCGAAATATGAGATCCCGCCGCTCTTTTATCGCCTTTCCGGAACGTTTCGCCAGGCGAATCCGCAATTAGAACATTGCGCGATTCGCATTAATCCGAATCGTAGTGGTGAAGAGACGGTGCTGCGGATTTTGCGTGAGAGTATTGCCAGTATTTAATGCTGGATAGCACCGTTCGGCAATCAAGCTAAATTCAGCGCCGGACGGTCCCCTCAACGCGCCAGCATCGCCGGATGCGATGCTGGCGCATCTTATCTGGCCTACGGTTAATGTCTTTTATTATCAATCGTTAAGGTGATGCGATTGGCGCGGCAGAAGAGTTCGGAGACGTGCACCGGTTTGTCATTCTGATCAAAGGCGATTTTGCTGATGCGAAACAAGGGTTCGCCCAGTTCACACTTCAGCCATTTTGCCTGCGCGCGCGTAGCGGCAAAGATATCAATGGTCTTTTTGTCGCTGACCACTCGCGTGTCAAAACGCTCTTGAAATAACTGATAGGTGGAGCTGCCTTCGACATAAATCGCATCAAAATCAGGATAACGTGACAATGGGATCCACGAGCTATCAATAAACAGCGGCTCTTTATCAAGATACATCACCCGGCTGAGACGGAACACTTTGCTGTTGCCAGGAATATTCAGCTTCTCGCAAAACGGCGCGGCGCTGACCTGCTCTTGCTCGATCACTTTCTCTTTCGTCGGTTTACCTTGCGAAACACCAAAGTCGGTAAAGCCGCTAACGGTCAGCAGGGCGTTTTCAACTTTCTGACTTTGCACAAAGGTGCCTTTACCCTGCCAGCGGATCAGTACACCGTCCGCCACTAAGTCGCTGATGGCTTTACGAATGGTGATGCGGCTGACGTTGTACTGCGTACACAGCTCGTTTTCAGTTGGGATCTGTTGCCCGGCCTGGTAAACCCCCTGCGTGATATCATCCAGCAGCCGCTGGCGGACGGTGGCATAGAGCAGTTGATGAGAGTAGCGGTCCGTAGCTGACATAATCGACCCTGAAATAAAGAATGAATTACACGGATTATAGGGTCGTTTTCCGGCAAGTAACAGCACGTTGGCGTGAAGATGCTCACGCCAACGTTATGCCTACCAGGCACCGTGGTACTGAATAGTTTGTGCCGCACACGCCGTTCCCTGCGCCATCGCCTGCGGTAATGTCATCCCCGCAGACCAGCCGCAAAGGAATCCGGCAATGAACGAATCTCCGGCACCCATGGTGTCGATAACCGTCACCGGTTCAGGAGACTGACGCCAGAACTGCTCGCCATCCCAGGCAATGCTGCCGTTTTCGCCCAGCGTGACAATCACCACGCCTGCGCCACGGGCCACAATCGCTTTCATCTTCAGACGCAGCGCCTCGTCTTCTTGCGGCGCGGAGGCAAAGGCAAAATCGAGATGCGGCACCAGCGTCTGCCAGAGCGGGCTGTCCCACTTGTCAGAGAAGTCGAAAGCGGTAAGTTTGCTCGCTGCGTGCAGTTGCGGGAAAGCGTCTTCCGCATGTCCCCAGATTGCCGCGTGCACAATGTCATACTGCGCCAGCCAGGCGTAATCCTCTTCGCTCAGGGCAAAGTCGGCCATCACGCCTTCGGTGTAGTCGCCAAAAACGCGATCGTTGTCGTGCAGTTCCACCTGAGTTTGTGTGGTAACGCCGTGTTTCGTATGGACATGGCTGATATCGACGCCCATGCGGGCAAGATCCTGCTTCAGCTTTGTGCCGTAGTCATCGTCACCCACCCAGGTAATGCATCCGGGTTGTATGCCGTAGCGAGTGCAATACACCGCCACGTTCACCGCATTACCGCCAGAAAATGCTTTATTCAGTTGCGGGTAGATATCGACGCAGTTATCGCCGATTGTCGCCAGGTTTTTCATCTCGCATCCTCCGGCAGCAGCGCGCGAAAGCGTTCCAGCGCCTGGCGAGCGTAGAGTCTGGGTTCGTTCATATACATCGTCACCAGTTCCACCGTACAGTAACCGTCATAACCTCTGTCGATGATATCGCGCATCAGCTCCCGCAACGGCATTTTGCCTTCACCGGGGATGTAATGGGTGTCGCTGGCACCGTCGCTGTCGACAATATGCAGATGACGCAGTTTATCGCCCAGTTTGTCGAAATAACTCATCACCGGCTCTGCCTGGACATACGGCGCGCAGATGTCGACCATGCTGAACAGACGCGGCGAAGGCACCAGCGCCAGCGCATGAAGCACATCGTTGGCGTTACACACGACGTTCGATTCATACGGCGTTAACGGTTCGAGGATCAAATCCATACCGATATTTTCCGCGTACTCGCACAATTCGCTTAAGTTCTCTGCCAGCCGCCCCCAGATAACATCAGGCGGCGTGAGATAACCCGCGTGAGCCGCAGAAATCAGCGTATAACCGGCGTTCATCTCTTTCGCCATATCCATCGCCAGCTTGATCATGTCGAGGCTTTCGCGACGCATATGCTCATCGCCCAGCATCATGTTATACGGATAACCATTGGTTTCTGGCGTGTAACCGATAATCGGCATCTGATACGTCTGCGCCAGTGCCTTAATGTGTTTGATGCCGCCTGCTTTTAAGTCCGGCGCGAAGGCATGCGGACGCCCGCCCCAAATTTCAATGCCATCGTAACCCAGCTCGCTTGCGTCACGGAATGCGTGTTCAATAGGCAGCCGCTGGTGGCCGCAGGTAAACATACCTGTTTTCATCGGATAACTCCTTGCGTAAATCCGGCCCGTTGCCAGGCCGGGAGAGGGGATTAATATGCCACCAGACCACCGTAATAGCGGCGTTCATCCGGGTTGTGATCTTTGTAAATTGACAGGTAGTAGCAGAGCCACTCCATCGGCACGAACATCAGGAACGGCGCCAGCCACGGATGTAGCCCTTGCGAAATTTCGGCGTAATCGATGACGATCACGTTGTCGGTACGCTGTTTGACAAAGTTAATGGCGCGTTCGGTGGTATGGCGGCTTTCGTCATTGCCGAGCAGGAACAGGAATGGAACGCCCGGTTCAACAATCTCCAGCGGGCCGTGGCGGAACTCACCGCTCTCAATCACACAGCCGTGGGTCCAGGTAAATTCCATCAGCGTTACAATGCCTTCTTTGTAACCCAGCGGACGCAGCGGTCCCGCAGAAACCGTGTAAATCATCGGCCACTGGCTGGCCTGTTCACCGAGCTGGCGACCTTTCTCTTCCCATGTACGCACCAGATGACCGAGCGCATCCGGCAATTGCTTAAGATCGTTTTTGATCTTGCCGATTTCCGCGTTTGGCGCGAGGCGGGTGATCATCTCCAGCACCACGCTGTAGCAGAGCAGCAGGTGAATTTCCCAGATGCAGTCGGCCTGATAATCAATGGTAAACTCTGCCGCCGAAGTAATCGGGCTGTCCGCGCGTTTGGTGAACGCCGCAGTGAGTGCACCGCAGGCCCGGCCCAGTTCCAGCGCCTTGATTACCTCTTCGGTTTTACCGTAGCCAGAAACGCCAATCACTGCACAACGATCGTCGAGGCGATGCGGGGTGTTATCGCAGAACTCCCAGCCGGAAATAGCGTAGACCTGAAGATCGGAAAAACGATCCGCCAGATGTTTCGCCGTTTGCGCCGCGTTGAGCGGCGATCCGCAGGCAACGAAATAAATACGATCAATGTCGCGCTTCACCATCTCTTCCACGATGGTATGCACCAGCGGAACGTCATGGGTGAGTACTTTTTCTACTTCCTGAACCATATTTTCGGTGACCAGAAAGTCCACGGTGCTTTTATCAATATCTAACATTTCACTTTTCTCCAGATAACATTACGACAAAGCATTTAGCTGGCTGCTCCGCTTCGCCCAGAAGGCGTAAGCAGGCAGACCAGTAGCAATAACGATGACGGCGCAGATAAGGCCGGGAATAGGTGCCCAGACAAAAGTTGAGGCAACCAGAATGAGGCTTGATGCAATGGCGAGGGTAGTCATCAGCCCGAAAGCCGGAGTACGCCACAGCGGTTTGTAATCGTCGCGTTTACGACACCAGATGATGGAGCCGAAGGTGAGGGTGTTTTTGAAACACATCACCAGCGTGAAGTAGCCCAGCAGGCTGGTGAGATCGGAAACGAAGATGAAGAAGATCCCAAGCGCCCCTTGCAGGATGATGGAAACATCTGGCGTGTTGTATTTCGGATGCACATGCCCGAAGCATTTGAAGAATAAATTGTCTTTCGCCATCGCGTATTCCAGGCGCGGCTGGTACATCACGCAACTGGAAAGCGAGCCGAGAATGACGATCATCGCCGTGACGGCAACGAAGATCCCGGCGGTGCTGCCGAGTGCGGGGATCCAGGTCAGGGCGTCGGAAATCGGCGTTTCAGAGTTGGCGAGTTTATCGAAGGGCATCAGCCCGGAAATCACCAGCGCCAGCAGGGTGTAAAGCACTAAAACCAGCAGGCAGGAGCCAATCAGCGCTCGCGGCATGGTTTTGCCGGGGTTTTTGATTTCACCAGTCATATAGCAGATGGAGGCCATGCCGGTATACGACCAACTGGTGGCAGAGATCCCCGCCAGTAGCGCCATAAAGCTGCCCGTCGCGCCAATCGAGGTGGTGGAAGGGGCGGTAAAATTCTCCGCTTTAAACCAGAAGATCCCAAGGCCAATGACGATAGTGAACGGGATAATTTTGGCGATGGTAATCAGCGTCTGAAACGCTGCGCCGCCTTCGACGGATCGCAGATGCAGCAGCATAAAGGCGATAATTAACCCGGCGGCGATAAATTTACCGAGCAGAGGATCGATAGGCGTTAAAAAGCCAAGATTGCTGACAATCGCCAGCCCATGATTGACAGTGAAGGCGCATCGTTGGCCCAGAAGCTGGCCCAGCCGGAGAGAAAAGCCAGCGGTCGGCTACCGGCATTTTTTAAATAAACATAATCTGCGCCATTTTCCGGATAAGCGGTTGATAGCTCCGCATAGACGCACATTTGCGGGATCACAATTAACCCGCCGATGACAAAAGCGAGCACCGTCAACCACGGCGTTCCCGCCGCTTTAGCGACTTCACCCACGGAGACGAAAATACCGGAGCCGACGGTTGTCCCGACGGCGATTGCAAGAACGGCCCAAAATCCGAGCTTGCGTTGGAGTTCCTGGCTTCCCATAGCGATACCTTTTTCTTGTCCAACACGTTGTAGGGGAGAGTTTGCAGTCATTTAAAAGGTAACATGACAATGCATGATGAATATAACAACATATAATGTTATGTGTTGTGGAGGAAGATCACAAAATTTTGCACAGGATCGTGTTGTGGCGGGAGTGAATGACTATCGCATTGAAATTAAAATGAATTTATTTTTACAGGCAGGGGGAAAGAAGGGCATAGAAACAAATACGCCCTCGGGGGATCCAGAGGGCGTCAGGCAATTAAACCGACATTAACCGATTTCTATTAAGAGATTACTGTGCAGTAGGACCGCAGCCGCCAATGATTTTAGAAATAGAAATTGCCGGGTGCAGCAGGTAGTCGTAAGAGCAGTTTTTATCACGGTTTTCGATATGACCAGTACATGCAGTTAATGTAGCCAGTACTGCACCTACCAGTGCTACTTTAATAAATTTGTTCATTTTCATTCCCTATGTAAAATATATCGAGTAATATTCATTAATTATATGAATATAAGCAAACAGCTCGTTAGAGACAATACAGGAATATCTATTACACGTCAGTGAGTGGGCTATTAATATTTCGATTATATTTGTAAGCCCCTGTAACTGTAGGTGGTTATTAAAATAAGGAATTAGTTAAAAAGTTGTTTTATGTCTAATGAAGATAAAAATTAATATGGTGATTATTGTAAATAAAAAAAGGTCAGAAATATCTGACCTTAATTAAATTTGTTTAAATTAATGGTTTGAGAACCAGTTTAATTTATCGCGCAAACCAACAACCCGGCCAATAATAATTAATGATGGACTGTTCATTTGCTGCGCCAGATCGCCCAGCTGCGCGAGCGTACCGTCAATCACGCGTTGCGTTACCGCCGTCCCGTTTTCGACAATCGCCACTGGCATTTCGCCTGGCATTCCGTGTTCAATCAATTTTTGCTGAATGGTCGCAGCCTGATTTAGTCCCATATAGAATACCAGCGTCTGTTTTTCTGCTGCCAGGTTTTCCCAGTCCAGCTCACCACCGGTTTTTAAGTGTCCGGTAATTAAGCGTACGCTCTGAGCATAATCGCGATGCGTAAGTGGAATACCCGAATAAGCAGAGCAACCAGAAGCTGCAGTAATACCCGGAACTACCGAGAACGGAATACCCGCGTTGCACAGTGTTTCCAGCTCTTCGCCACCACGGCCAAAAATAAACGGATCGCCGCCTTTCAGACGCACCACGCGTTTGCCTTTTTGCGCTTCCCGCAGCAGGATCTGGTTAATCTCTTCCTGTGGTACGCAGTGGTATCCCGCGCGTTTACCGACGAAAACGCGGTCAGCATCGCGCCGTACCAGATTCATAATATCGTCAGAAACCAGACGGTCGTAGACCACCACATCAGCCTGCTGAATTTGTTGCAGACCTTTCAGCGTCAGTAGCCCGGCATCGCCAGGGCCGGCGCCAACCAGCACCACTTCACCGCGATGGTCAAGCGGCTCGTTGATTAACTGTTCGGTCGTTTCAGTAATGGCTTTCTGATCGTTATTCGCCAGCGACTGCGCCAGGCGGTCATTAACGAACAGTTTTTCCCAGAAACGGCGACGCTCGCCCATTGTCGCGAACTGTTGTTTCACCCGACCGCGTAACTGCCCGGCGTATTTCGCTACCTGGCCCAGATGTAGCGGCAGCAGTGATTCGAGTTTTTCGCGCAGCAGTCGCGCCAGAACCGGCGAGGTGCCGCCAGAGGAGACCGCTACCATCAACGGTGAGCGGTCAATAATCGACGGCATAATGAAGCTGGCGGCTTTCGGCGCATCGACCACGTTACAGAAGATGCGACGAGATTCAGCGGCTTCGCTGACGCGCTGGTTAAGCGCGTCATCATCCGTCGCGGCAATCGCCAGCCAGCAGGTGTCGAGAAGGCTTTCATCAAATGGCCCTTCGACGAGGGTTAACATGCCAGCATCTGCCCATGCGGTGAACTGTGGAATAAACGCTAATGCATTCACCGTTAAGCGAGCGCCCGCGTCTAACAGCAACCTTGCTTTGCGTTCCGCAACATCACCACCGCCGACAATCAGACAGTCGCGATCGCGTAATTGGCAAAATATAGGCAAATGATCCACGTAAAAACCCCTTACTGATTAACCTGCAGCCGTTTCAGTTTGATTAAATTTGTCCGCAACCGGACGATTCGCTTTCGGCGTAGCATACCAATAACCCAATCCCATGAATACGGCGCCCGATAAAGTATTACCCAGCGTCACCCACAGCAGGTTATGCCCAATACCTGCCAGCGTGTAGGCTTCGCTGTGGTTACCGAACCAGGAGAGCGCGAACAGCGTCATGTTAGCGATGGAGTGCTCATAGCCAGACGCGATAAATGCCAGCAGACACCACCAGATAGCGATAAATTTCGCCGCCCCTTCAGTGCGCAGCGCCATCCAGATAGCCAGGCAAACCAGCCAGTTACACAATGCGCCTTTGAAGAACAGTACCATTGCCGGTGCAGTGGTTTTAGCCAGCGCGACGGAGTGAACGATGCTGGTATCTACCGGCAGCAGGCTACCGCCGCCCCAGCTATAAAGCATGGCAACGAAGACGGAACCTACTAGGTTACCCAGCCAGGTTTGCGGCAGGATTGCCCACATTTGCCCGTGGCTAATGGTGCCCGCTTTCACCCCAAAGGTGAGGAACATGGTGTGTCCGGTGAACAGTTCAGAACCGGCGATAATTACCAGCGTTAAGGCGATACCAAAGGTCGCGCCCATCACCAGAGGACGAACAGATGGATCGAGCAGGTTACCGAGCGTGAAAATCAGGATGATCCCAAGACCCACATACGCGCCCGCCATGGCGGAGCTGACCCAAAAGCCGAGCGGGTTATTTGCCGACAGGCGTGCAATGCGCGCAGCGTTAGCCGCACACTTATTAATAGTGTCTGTAAACATTTGATTATCCTTTAAAAAATAAAAACAAAAAATAAAACAAAAAGTTTAAAAAATGTCCTGCAATATACCGAAGGTTATTACAGGACCATGCAAAAAGGGGAGGCATTGCGCCTCCCGTTAAAATATTAACCGCGTAGCTGTACCACGCCGTCTTTCACTCGCGCTTCGTAATGCTTGACGGAAAACTGTTCGTCTTCCATGCACAAGCCGTCGCTTAAGCGAAAACGCTGTTTTTTCAGCGGGCTGGCTACCCACAGCTCGCCCTGGTGTTCCGCAATCAGCCCGCGTGACAGCACGCTGGATTCGAAGAACGGATCGATGTTGCTGATCGCAAACACCTGGTCGCTGTGATACGGGCGGAAAATTGCCACCTGCTCGTCACCTAACAGCGCGCAGACGCCGGTTTCAGGCAGGATGTCATCGATTTTGCAGATGTCTTTCCACTGGCTCATGCGTTGTCCTCCACCAGAGTTACCGGGATACGTTCATACGGCGTTGCCGGACGGTGCTGTTCGCGTTCTGGCACCATCTGCACGTTCGGGTCACGCTTGTCGCTGTTGATGAAGTGTTTGAAGCGAGTCTGCGCGGACGGTGTATTGACCGTTTCAGTCCACTCACACACTACCGCTTCACGCAGGCGCGCCATCTCTTCTTCCAGATGTGCGTTCAGCCCCAGTTTGTCGTCAATGATCACCGCTTTCAGGTAATCGATGCCGCCTTCAAGGTTTTCTAACCACGGCGCGGTACGCGTCAGTTTGTCGGCGGTACGGATGTAGAACATCATGAAGCGGTCAAGATATTTGATCAGCGTTTCGCGATCGATATCCGCCGCCAGCAGATCCGCATGACGCGGTTTCATGCCGCCGTTACCGCAAACGTACAGGTTCCAGCCTTTTTCGGTGGCGATGATACCCACGTCTTTACCCTGAGCTTCTGAACATTCACGGGTACAGCCAGAGACACCGAACTTCATTTTGTGCGGAGTACGGATGCCTTTGTAGCGGTTTTCCAGTTCCACGCCGAGACCCACGCTGTCGCCAACGCCGTAGCGGCACCAGGTGCTACCCACGCAGGTTTTCGCCATACGCAGTGCTTTCGCATAGGCATGACCGGTTTCGAAGCCGGCTTCAATCAGCTGACGCCAGATCTCCGGCAGATCGTCTTTCTGTGCGCCAAACATTGCCAGACGCTGGGAGCCAGTGATTTTGGTGTAGAGATTAAATTCACGCGCGATACGACCTACCGCCATCAGCCCTTCCGGGGTGATTTCACCGCCCGGAGAACGCGGGATCACCGAGTAGGTGCCGTCTTTCTGGATGTTAGCGAGGAAGTTATCGTTAGAATCCTGCAGCGGAGTATGTTCCGGTTTCAGAATGTATTCGTTCCAGCAGGAGGCCAGCAGCGAACCGACGGTCGGTTTACAAACTTCACAACCGTAGCCTTTGCCGTGTTTCGCCAGCAGTTCTTCGAAGGTTTTAATGCCTTCAACGCGGATCAAATGGAACAGTTCCTGACGCGAATAAGCAAAGTGTTCGCACAGGTTGTTGTTAACTTCGATACCCTGTTTCGCCAGTTCCGCATTCAGTACCTGAGTGACCAGCGGGATACAGCCGCCGCAGCCAGTACCGGCTTTGGTTTCGGCTTTCAGCGCCGCAACGGTGTGGCAGCCTTTGTTGATAGCAGCAATCAGGTCGCCTTTGGTGACGTCGAAGCAGGAGCAGATTTGTGCGCTGTCCGGCAGTTTATCTACACCGATAGATGGCTTACCGCTACCGGAGTGCGCTGGCAGGATCAGGGAATCTGGGTTTTCTGGCAGTTCGATAGCGTTCAACACCAGTTGCAGCAGGTTGCCGTAATCGCTGGTATCACCCACCAGTACCGCACCGAGCAGGGTTTTGTTGTCTTCGCTGACAACCAGGCGTTTGTAGATCTCTTTGCTTTCGTCGAGGTAAACATAGCTACGAGCGCCTGGTGTACGGCCATGCGCATCGCCAATACCGCCAACGTCCACGCCCAGCAGTTTCAGCTTGGCGCTAAGGTCAGCGCCTTCAAAGGCGTTTTCGCTACCGAGAATGTGGTCAACGGCGACCTGCGCCATTTTGTAGCCTGGTGCGACCAGACCAAAGACACGGTTGTTCCAGCTTGCGCATTCACCGATGGCGTAGATATCCGGATCGGAAGTCTGGCAGGAATCATTGATTACGATACCCCCGCGCGGAGCAACGTCCAGACCACACTGGGTTGCCAGCTTATCGCGCGGACGGATACCGGTAGAGAAGACGATAAAGTCAACTTCCAGCTCGCTACCGTCGGCAAAACGCATGGTTTTACGCGCTTCGACACCTTCCTGCACAATTTCAAGGGTGTTTTTGCTGGTGTGAACGCGCACGCCCATACTTTCGATTTTGCGACGCAGCTGCTCGCCGCCCATCTGATCAAGCTGTTCCGCCATCAGCATAGGGGCAAATTCGATAACGTGGGTTTCAATGCCTAAGTTTTTCAGCGCGCCAGCGGCTTCCAGACCTAACAGGCCACCGCCAACAACGGCACCGCGCTTGCTGCGACGGGCGCAGGATTCAATCGCGTTGAGGTCTTCAATGGTGCGATAGACAAAGCAATCCTGGGTATCAGAACCTTTGATCGGCGGGATCCACGGGTAGGAACCGGTCGCCATGATCAGCTTGTCATAATAAACGGTACGCCCGGCGCTGGAGTGAATCACCTTCTCCTGACGGTTGATGGTGATAGCGCGTTCGCCGACCAGAACTTTAATGCCGTGTTTCTCGTAAAAGCCTTCGCGCACCAGCGACAGCTCTTCGGCGGTGTGGTGAGAGAAGTAAGACGAGAG
Organism: Escherichia sp. MR; assembly: GCF_005280595.1. Classification (NCBI taxonomy): domain Bacteria; kingdom Pseudomonadati; phylum Pseudomonadota; class Gammaproteobacteria; order Enterobacterales; family Enterobacteriaceae; genus Escherichia; species Escherichia sp. MR. The sequence goes on from NZ_SZVK01000003.1 coordinate 130,016, forward strand.
GTGTACGCGGTCATAAGCGATGCGCGGTTCTTCACAGAAAACGGTAATATCAAAGTTGGCCGCATCAGATTTATCAAGAAGATCTTCGATAAAGCGATGGCCGACCATACCGTTACCGATAATTGCGAGTCTGACTTTGCTCATTTTTGCCTCGATTTCTTTTCTATTACCGCCTACCTTAACGATTCAGCAACCCCACTTATTGATGCAAATCAAATTCACCTTTATATACTCCTTAAGAGGTATATTGCTGATTTGTATAAATATTCTTAAGTCACGGAATTGTCTGACATTTCATGTTTGTGCAAAAAACAGACAAAATAAAAGCATTTATAGAGATGAAGGCACGTTGCGGGAGATGAGAGGAAAAAGCCGGACGACAAAAGTGCCGCCCGGCATTGGCAATTAATTAGAGGTCAGGGTGTTGTGCTGACGGTGACGGCTGACAAAACCTAACAGGAAGCACATCACGAATACCACAGCGTACAGACCGTTTGCAGTGAGCAGTGCCGCCTGTGGACCGCTATGTTCTACGATCGGACCGGTAACCACAAAGGTCAGCATGGTGCCGATGGTTCCACAGGTGAGTACGAAGTTAACCAGTTTTGGCGATGGTACTTTTGTCTGCTGGGAACCCAGCGTGATGATGGTGGTATAGATTGCGCTGGAGAAGAAGCCCAGAGCAAGAATAGACCATGCCATATGCGCTGGTGTTCCGGTGTTAAAGACGTACATCAGAATCGCAGCCAGGCCTGCCAGCACGGTCAGAATACGTTGCAGGTCAAAGAAACGCAGAATAAAGCTGAACGCCCACATGCCGACCATGTACGACATCCAGAAGTTGCTTACCAGCGTACCCGCGTCGTTCAGGCTCATGCCCAGACCTTTGGCGTACTCTGGCACCCAGGAGATAAAACCTAGCTGACCGAGGATGTAGCACAGCGCAGCAATAGAGAGAAACAGCACGCCGATCCCCCACTTTTCTTTCGCTACCGGGGCGTCAGCTTTTGGCGCATGTTTGCCCAGCGCCGGGAACTCACAGCCGAAGGTCAGAATAAAAATAGCGACGTACACCAACCCGATGCAGGCATAAACCCAGTACCACTCAATGCTGCGCGCCAGCAGAAATGCGGCGATCATCGGGAAAATCATCCCGGCCATACTGAAGAAGGAGTCGGTAAACAGCAGACGGGAACCGCGCTGGCGCCCTTCATACATTTGCGTTACCAGGAATGTACCAATCGACATGGTGATACCGCTGACCACCCCAAGGATGAACATCGCCGCCGAGAACAGCGCCAGGCTGTGGCTGAACATCAAACCGGCAACCGCCAGCACCATCAGGAGAAAGCCAAAACGTAACTGCGTTTTCAACGGGACGATTTCCATCAGCCAGGCGTTGAGGAAGATAGAGATTAAAATGCCGGCGTTGAGGAAGGTGAAGGTATTACTCATACTGGAAACGGGCAGATTGAAATAATCGGCGATATTTCCCATCACCATCCCGGTGACAATAACCAACGCACCGGTCAGTGCGTAGGAAAGAAAGCTAATCCATGTGAGCTTGATGCGATTGCTGTTAGTCATGATTGGCCTGCGTTAAAAGATAAATGGCATAGTGGATATGCTGTGAGCGGGCGATTTTAGGTGATTTTGTGATCTGATTAAATATTTAATTGCAAACGGTTGCTAATTTGCAAAAATTAAAGTGATTCTGATCACGAAATAAAAGTAATCATCAGGTTACATATATTTCAAGTACGTAAAATTAGGTAAAGGAATGGCCTTGTCATTGAAGGCTATTTAGAATCTCTCCACTTGCTTTTTTTCTGCTCTGTTTGTTAAGGAAATCTCATGTTCAAATCGACCCTGGCGGCGATGGCTGCTGTTTTCGCTCTTTCTGCTCTCTCACCCGTAGCAATGGCAGCGAAAGGGGATCCGCACGTATTGTTAACAACCTCTGCTGGTAATATCGAACTGGAGCTGGATAGCCAGAAAGCGCCGGTATCAGTGCAAAACTTTGTCGATTATGTGAACAGTGGTTTTTATAACAACACCACCTTTCACCGCGTTATCCCTGGCTTTATGATTCAGGGCGGCGGATTTACCGAGCAGATGCAGCAGAAAAAACCAAACCCGCCAATCAAAAATGAAGCCGATAACGGCCTGCGCAATACGCGCGGCACTATTGCTATGGCGCGAACTGCGGACAAAGACAGCGCAACCAGTCAGTTCTTTATCAACGTAGCCGACAATGCCTTCCTTGACCACGGTCAGCGTGATTTCGGCTACGCCGTCTTTGGTAAAGTGGTGAAAGGTATGGACGTTGCCGATAAGATTTCCCAGGTGCCGACTCATGACGTTGGTCCATACCAGAATGTGCCGTCAAAGCCGGTCGTTATCCTTTCCGCTAAAGTCCTGCCGTAACGGTTTCTCGCGCGGGCAAAATTGTCCGCGCATCTGCTCTTCCGGCGTAATCCGGATTTGCCGCTTATACTTGTGGCAAATGGACACGTTCAGGGAGGCATCCAGTGAAGAAACTCACCGATAAGCAAAAGTCCCGTCTCTGGGAGCTTCAGCGTAATCGTAATTTTCAGGCCAGTCGCCGTCTTGAAGGCGTCGAGATGCCATTAGTCACTCTTACTGCCGCTGAGGCTTTGGTGCGCCTTGAAGAGCTAAGGAGGCACTATGAGCGATAAATTCGGCGAAGGGCGCGACCCGTATCTCTATCCTGGCCTCGATATCATGCGTAATCGGCTGGATATCCGCCAACAGCAGCGGCTGGAGCAGGCGGCTTACGAAATGACGGCGCTGCGTGCCGCGACCATTGAGCTTGGTCCGTTGGTGCGTGGTTTACCGCATTTGCGCGCTATTCATCGCCAGCTGTATCAGGATATTTTCGACTGGGCGGGGCAACTGCGTGAAGTCGATATTTATCAGGGGGATACGCCGTTCTGCCACTTTGCTTATATCGAAAAAGAGGGCAATGCCCTGATGCAGGATCTGGAGGAAGAAGGTTATCTGGTCGGCCTTGAGAAAGCGAAGTTCGTCGAGCGACTGGCGCACTACTATTGTGAAATCAATGTCCTGCATCCATTCCGTGCGGGAAGTGGCCTGGCACAGCGGATCTTCTTCGAGCAACTGGCTATTCATGCGGGCTACCAACTGAGCTGGCAGGGTATCGAAAAAGAGACCTGGAATCAGGCAAATCAGAGCGGGGCTATGGGCGATCTCTCTGCGCTGCAGACGATATTTAGCAAAGTGGTAAGCGAAGCCGGGGAATCTGAGTAAAATAGCGCGGTTATTTCGTACCGGAGCCGCCATGATCCTGCTTATTGATAACTACGATTCTTTCACCTGGAACCTCTACCAGTACTTTTGTGAACTGGGGGCGGATGTGCTGGTTAAGCGCAACGATGCGTTGACGCTGGCGGATATCGACGCCCTTAAACCGCAGAAAATTGTCATCTCACCTGGCCCCTGTACGCCCAATGAAGCCGGGATCTCCCTTGAGACTATTCGTCACTATGCCGGACGCTTGCCGATTCTTGGCGTCTGCCTCGGTCATCAGGCGATGGCGCAGGCTTTTGGCGGCAAAGTCGTGCGCGCCGCAAAGGTCATGCACGGCAAAACTTCACCGATTACGCATAACGGCCAGGGGGTATTTCGCGGTCTGGCAAATCCACTCACCGTGACGCGCTACCATTCGCTGGTGGTAGAACCTGACTCATTGCCAGCGTGCTTTGACGTGACTGCCTGGAGCGAAACCCGCGAGATTATGGGGATTCGCCATCGCCAGTGGGATCTTGAAGGTGTGCAGTTCCACCCGGAAAGCATTCTCAGCGAACAGGGGCATCAATTGCTGGCGAATTTCCTGCATCGCTGATTTCTGGTTGCTATCTAGTGATTTTTTATGCATATTTTGTGATTATAATTTCACATTGATTTATGCGTAACAGGGTGATCATGAGATGGCAACTGAACAAGCAGCAATTACACGCGCGACTTTCGATGAAGTGATCCTGCCGATTTATGCACCGGCAGAGTTTATTCCGGTAAAAGGTCAGGGCAGCCGAGTCTGGGATCAGCAAGGCAAAGAGTACGTCGATTTCGCGGGTGGCATTGCGGTTACGGCATTAGGCCATTGCCATCCGGCGCTGGTGGAAGCGTTAAAAACCCAGGGGGAAACGCTATGGCATATCAGTAACGTTTTCACCAACGAACCGGCGCTGCGTCTTGGGCGTAAGCTGATCGAGGCAACCTTTGCCGAACGTGTGGTGTTTATGAACTCCGGGACGGAAGCCAACGAAACGGCCTTTAAACTGGCTCGGCATTACGCTTGCGTGCGCCATAGCCCGTTCAAAACCAAAATTATTGCCTTCCATAACGCCTTTCATGGACGCTCGTTGTTTACCGTCTCGGTAGGCGGGCAGCCGAAATATTCCGACGGCTTTGGGCCAAAACCGGCAGACATCATTCACGTTCCCTTTAACGATCTCCACGCAGTGAAAGCAGTGATGGATGATCACACCTGCGCGGTGGTGGTTGAGCCGATTCAGGGCGAGGGGGGCGTGACGGCGGCGACGCCAGCGTTTTTGCAGGGCTTGCGCGAACTGTGCGATCAGCATCAGGCATTGCTGGTATTTGATGAAGTGCAGTGTGGGATGGGGCGCACCGGCGATCTGTTTGCTTATATGCACTATGGCGTGACGCCGGATATTCTGACTTCCGCGAAAGCGTTAGGTGGTGGCTTTCCGATTAGCGCCATGCTGACTACGGCGGAGATTGCTTCTGCGTTTCATCCTGGTTCGCATGGTTCCACCTACGGCGGTAATCCGCTGGCCTGTGCAGTAGCTGGCGCGGCCTTTGATATCATCAATACCCCTGAAGTGCTGGAAGGCATTCAGGCGAAACGCCAGCGTTTTGTTGACCATTTGCAGAAGATAGATCAGCAGTTTGATGTGTTTAGCGATATTCGCGGTATGGGGTTGTTGATTGGTGCCGAGCTTAAGCCACAGTACAAAGGTCGGGCGCGCGATTTCCTTTATGCGGGCGCCGAGGCTGGCGTAATGGTGCTGAACGCCGGGACAGATGTGATGCGTTTTGCACCATCGCTGGTGGTGGAAGATGCGGATATCGATGAAGGGATGCAACGTTTTGCCCGCGCGGTGGCGAAGGTGGTTGGGGCGTAATAAGACGTGTCATCGTCGCATCAGGCAAAGCATGTCGGATGCGGCGTGAACGCCTAATCCGACCTACGGTTTGCTTCTGGCAATAATGATATTACGCCTTCGAATCTCGTAACTTCCGACTCAACCAAATCCCGTGATGCGGTCGCTGCCGCCAGGCCATCGCTGAAATGGTGTGCATTGTATTCAGATGGCCAATAACGCGTTGTAAATGCTGCTCCAGCGTGCCAGACGCGCCTTCGTGTGGCAGCATCTCTGGCGAGTCTATGATATTGGCGTCACCAGAACTCCCCGGTTCATCATATTCCAGCCGCTGCTGACAGCGTTGAATAGCGATTTCACAAGACTGCAAATACTCCTGCGCCAGTTCCGGCGGCAATGCCCGGTGCTCCCGCGCCAGCGTGGTCATGGCATTAATATGTTCAACAATAAACTGACTATGCGTAACCCACAGTTTCATATCTGCCAGATAATGGCTGTTAAACGCCGGTTCCTGCATCGCCTGGTTCAATGAGTTATACAAGGTGTTATGCGCCTGATTAACCCGCATTCGTTGCCAGGCTAGTGGCGTAGGTTGCGGATCTTTACTGAGGATCAGACGAATGGCCTCTTGGTAAGTTTCTAAGGCATCATGGGCGTTCTTGCGCAATAAGCCGCTCTGCCACTGCGGCCACAGCCAAACTGTGCCGCCGAAGGCAATCAGACAACCGATGATAGTATCGATTAGACGGGGGATGATGTACTGCTCGCCATTCAGCCATAACAGTTGCAGGGTATATACAGCGGTAATGGTAAAACCGACCGTCGCCCAGCCGTAGTTTTTGCGCAATATCAGGTAACTGGCGAGCGTGGTGAAAAGCATCAGCGTCAGGGTGTAACCTTCAGGGATTTTAAAGTGCAGTGCAACACCTGCAATAATTAATCCAACCACGGTTCCGACAGAACGATTCACAATTCGCAGACGAGTCGCGCCATAACCATTTTGCGTCACCAGCAATACCGTCATTAGTATCCAATAGGATTTCGGCAGATGCAGCGCGGTGCCCATCAGGCTGGCAACGCTTAACATCACACTCAGTCGTCCTGCATTACGCAGTGCTGGCGATTTCAGGGAAAGATAGCTTTTCAGCGCCGGGAGTAACGGCATTCGGCGCTGTTTATCGGCCAGTAAGTCACGGGCATAGAGTGGTTTTTGCGTTCGCAGCACGCGGGCGATGCGGCTGAAATGCCAGTAGCAGAATTGCCCTACAGGGTTATCCGGATGCTGGCGGGCGATTTTTTCCAGTGCGCCAATTTGCTTATCCATCGTAAAACGCGTCGGCAGGCGATGGTAAAGAATGTCATCAGCCAGCACGCGCAGGCGAGCGGCGACGGTTTGCGCATTCCAGCGGATAACTTCCTCCGCATGGCTACGCTCGACCAGCTTTTGCACCTCTTCTGGCTGATGCAAACTGACCGAGATGTGTTCCTGTAAATCCAGCGCCTCCTGGAAAATGCGCAGCATCCGCTTGTAATCGGTATTATTTTGCGCGGAAAGCATATGCATTTGCTGATAGCACTGGGTAATTAAATCGACCGCTTTTTGCTGGCGTTCCAGCAGCGGTGGCAACGCTTTTTCAGGATCGGTGTGCTGGGTAAGCAGGCTGTATTTGGCTTCGCAATAATCTGCCAGTTCACGGTACAGCAGGCTAAGTGACTCGCGTAGCGGTTGTTCGCGCCAGAGCCAGAACCAAAACCAGTTAAACAGCCCATACCAGAGTGTACCCAACGCATAGATGAGCAACGGTTCCCAGACGGGCATGTATCCCGCCAGACTTAAGGTAAAAATAGCTGCCAGCAGCGATGCGGGAAGTAATTTTGCGTGTAATGGCCCTAACTCGGCAGTAACGCCAAGTATCAACGTTAACCCTGTCAGCAGAAATGGCAGGGGGATATCTTTTTCCAGCAGCAGTTGTGTTAGCAAGCTGCAGGTGGCAAACAGCGACGCACCAATAATTAAACGTTTGAAAAAGCGTTTATGGGGCGTATCAAGCCCCGCAATATTGCAACAGGCGGGGACGAGGGAAAAGAGCAGCCCAAGCCTTAATTCGCCAAGCAATAGACCAACGGCCACGGGCAAACATAGCACCAGCGTTTGTCGTAGTGCATAGTTGATATCAGGATGGTAAATCAGTCTGCGCCACATCGGGTTAAACAAAATGGCGCGCTACTCAGTAACGCGCCACTCCGACGGGATTAACGAGTGCCGTAAACGACGATGGTTTTACCGTGTGCGGAGATCAGGTTCTGATCTTCCAGCATCTTCAGAATGCGCCCCACGGTTTCACGAGAACAGCCGACAATCTGACCGATTTCCTGACGGGTAATTTTGATTTGCATACCGTCCGGGTGAGTCATGGCATCCGGTTGTTTTGCCAGGTTCAGCAGAGTCTGTGCAATGCGGCCTGTTACATCGAGGAATGCCAGGTTGCCCACTTTCTCTGAAGTGACTTGCAGGCGACGTGCCATCTGTGCGGAGAGACGCATCAGAATATCCGGGTTTACCTGAATTAATTGGCGGAATTTTTTGTAGGAAATTTCAGCCACTTCACAGGCGGTTTTCGCACGTACCCATGCGCTACGTTCCTGGCCTTCTTCAAACAGGCCCAGTTCGCCAATGAAATCACCCTGATTCAGATAAGAGAGGATCATTTCTTTACCCTCCTCGTCTTTGATCAGCACTGCCACAGAGCCTTTAACGATGTAGTACAGCGTTTCCGCTTTTTCACCTTGGTGAATAAGCGTGCTCTTGGATGGGTACTTATGAATGTGGCAATGAGACAAGAACCATTCGAGAGTCGGGTCTGTTTGCGGTTTGCCAAGCACCATGCGCGGTTATCCTCTGTTATAAGCTTTCTCCAGAGCCAGAAAACGCCGCTGTCTCTGGATTGCCGAAATGTGCTTCCCGCTACCTGGGAAGGGGCTATCAACTGAACTGCACGGTAATGTGACGTCCTTTACATACATGCAGTACATCAATGTATTACTGTAGCATCCTGACTGTTTTAGCATAGCTTTCGCGTTGTGTCTCCTGGTGTCTCGCTTCAGCATGACCCAGGTCGCCTTCCGTTGCGCGATTTGGTCAGTACGCGTACTCTGTCAGGAAAATTGACGCAATGGAGTTTCGATTATGCAAGCGCGTGTGAAGTTGGTCGAAGGGTTAACCTTTCTGGGCGAATCCGCCTCTGGTCACCAGATTTTAATGGACGGCAACTCAGGCGATAAAGCGCCAAGTCCGATGGAAATGGTGTTGATGGCGGCGGGTGGTTGCAGCGCCATTGATGTGGTTTCTATCCTGCAAAAAGGGCGTCAGGATGTGGTCGATTGTGAAGTAAAATTGACCTCTGAACGCCGCGAAGAGGCACCACGCCTGTTTACGCACATTAATCTGCATTTTATCGTCACCGGTCGCGACCTGAAGGATGCAGCGGTTGCGCGTGCGGTTGATCTCTCAGCCGAGAAGTATTGCTCAGTCGCGTTGATGCTGGAAAAAGCGGTAAATATTACTCACTCGTATGAAGTGGTTGCCGCGTGATTTAACTATCCCGTTGTGAAGCCGGAGAGTATTTTATCCGGCTTAATAGCAGAGTTACTCGATTTTCTTCCCTTCCATCAGTCGTTGCACCAGCGGCAGCATAATTAACTCCATTGCCAGACCCATTTTGCCGCCCGGCACCACTAATGTATTGATGTGGGAAATGAACGAGCCTTGCAGCATCGCCAACAGCCAGGGGAAATCGATTCCTTCCAGATTTCGAAAATGGATTACCACAAAGCTTTCATCCAGCGATGGGATGTCTTTTGCGGCGAAGGGGTTTGAGGTGTCAACGGTGGGGACGCGCTGGAAGTTAATGTGGGTGCGAGAAAACTGCGGTGTGATGTAGTTGATATAGTCTTCCATTGAGCGAACTACCGAGTCCATCACCGCTTCTCGCGAGTGCCCGCGCTCGCTGGTGTCGCGGATGAGTTTTTGAATCCACTCCAGGTTAACGATAGGCACTACACCAACCAGTAAATCCACATGCTGCGCGACGTTATGTTGTGGTGTGACCACGCCGCCGTGCAAACCTTCATAAAACAGCACATCGGTGGGTTCTGGCAGCGCCTGCCACGGGGTAAATGTACCTGGCACCTGATTCCACGGTACGGCTTCGTCGTAGGTATGCAGATATTTGCGAGATTTCCCTTTGCCGCTCAGGCCGTATTCAATGAAGGTTTGTTCCAGCAGGCCGAAGTCGTTAGCTTCGGGGCCGAAGTAACTGATATGCCGCCCGGCGTCGCGCGCTTTGCGGATCGCCATGTCCATTTCCGGGCGGGTGTAACGGTGAAAACTGTCGCCTTCTACCTCGGCTGAGCGCAGATTTAACTGCGCGAAGATTTTTCGAAACGCGAGGCTGGTAGTGGTGGTTCCCGCGCCGCTGGATCCTGTTACCGCAATGACCGGATGTTTGGCAGACATAGTAACTCCATGACTTAGCTATCATTATTATCTCGTCCGCCGACGGTTGCAGGTTATTCGCGAAACTGACTGCGCGGCATGATATTGACCGTTTCGTGCAGCTCCGACCATACCAGCACCGCTTCTCCGCACTGTAGTTGGCGTTTGACGTCGGCGACTTTCTGTTCAAGTGTACGCTCATGTTCACCATAATCGGTGCCTTCGCGTAACACAAAGCTTTCAATTAAATTTTCCAGCGTTTCGGGGGAGATGTCTTGCCACGGAATCAACATGATTTCGCCTCCAGATACGTTGTTAACCAGTCAGGAATGCGTGACTCCAGCCACATTTGCGGATGAAGTAATGTACCGCCAATAAAGCCAACATGACCGCCATGTTCCGTCAGTTGATACTCCACCTGCGGGGGGAGATTTTCCGGTTTCGGGATCACCTGATGATCCATAAACGGATCGTCTTTGGCGTGAATAATCAGCGTGGGTTTGGCGATCCGATTGAGCATCGGCATGGCGCTACACTGACGATAATAGTCGATAGCGTCGACGTAGCCGTGAATTTTGGCGGTGATTAGATCGTCAAATTCGCGGATGCGGCGTACCGATTTCAACTGTGCGAGATTAATCGGCAGCGTTCCGGGGTAGGCCGCCAGTTTGCGCGCAGCATTGGCTTTTAACAAGTTCAGCAAGTAACGCTGATAAACGCGGGAGAAGCCTTTATCCATGTGATAACTACAGGCTTCCAGCATAAACGGTGCAGAGACAATCGCCGCCGCATCAATCGGGAGGTCATTGCCTTCTTTGGCCAGCAAACAGGCCAGCATATTACCGCCGAGCGAATAGCCGACGGCAGCCGTTGGCGCATGACCAAATTCGCGTTGCAGCCAGCGTAAAAACCAACTGGCATCTTCGGTTTCGCCCGAATGGTAAATGCGGTGCATCCGGTTTGGTTCACCGCTGCACCCGCGAAAATGCATCACCACGCCCAGCCAGCCGCGCTTTTGCGCTGCCTCAACCAGACCATGTGCATAAGGACTATTGAGACTGCCTTCGAGACCGTGGAAGACCACCAGACGCGGTTTATGCTTCGCTTGTGTGGGGTCTTCACTCCACGCGAGATCGACAAAGTCTCCGTCGGGCAACTCCAGCCGCTGCCAGTGCGGGATGAATTTCACCTGACGACGAAACAGACGCGGCAGCATGGTTTGGAGATGACAATTGCTGAAACCGCGCATAGGGGTAAATTCAGCACTGCTGCTGAATACATTGGCATCGGTCGTCGTTATCTGCGCCATCAGTTGCTTTGGCCTTCCAGGAGCATCTGTTCCAGTTGCTCCTGGGCTTCCAGCCACGCCATTTCGCACTCTTCCAGGCCGGATTTGGCGCTGGCTTGCTGTTGCAGGCAGGCGGTCAACTCCGCTTTACGGCTCTGGTCATACAGTTCGCTGTCGCCAAGTTTCTCTTCCGCCTGCGCCAGTTGCGCGTTCAACTTCTCCATCTCTTTTTCCAGACGGGCGATCTCTTTACGCAGCGGCTGGGTTTGCGCACGCAACTCTGCTTCCCGACGCTTCTGATCTTTACGTGCCTGGGCGCTGTTAGCGTTCTCTTTTGGCGCTTCGTCGGCCTGGTTTTCCTGCTTTTGTACGTCGCTTAACCACTGTTGATAATCTTCCAGATCGCCGTCGAACGGTTCGACTTTACGATCGTGAACCAGATAGAGATCGTCAGTGGTGGAACGCAGCAAATGACGGTCGTGCGAGACGACAACCAGCGCGCCTTCAAACTCGATCAATGCTTCGGTGAGTGCCTGGCGCATGTCGAGGTCAAGGTGGTTGGTCGGTTCGTCGAGCAGCAGCAGATTCGGGCGCTGCCAGACAATTAAAGCCAGCACCAGGCGCGCTTTTTCGCCACCGGAGAAGCGGCGCGTTTCTTCCGTCACTTTATCGCCCTGGAAACCAAAACCGCCGAGATAGTCACGCAGTTTTTGCTCCAGTTCCTGCGGTGCTAAACGCGCCAGATGCTGAATAGGCGATTCGTCAGCGCGCAGGTATTCCAGTTGATGCTGGGCGAAGTAGCCGAGTTTGATCCCTTTCGCCAGGCCAATTTCTCCGCTGACTGGCGCAAGTTCACCGGCTAACAGTTTGATTAATGTCGATTTACCCGCGCCGTTGCGGCCTAACAGACCAATGCGCGAACCCGGCACCAGATTCAGTTTTATCGAGTCGAGAATAATGCGATCGCCATAGCCCGCACTGACTTTTTCCATCTTCAACAACGGATTAGGCAGGCTTTCCGGCGCGCGGAAGCTAAAGCGGAACGGGTTATCGACGTGCGCGGGGGCAATCAGCTCCATGCGCTCAAGCATCTTAATGCGGCTCTGTGCCTGCTTCGCTTTAGTGGCTTTGGCACGGAAACGGTCGATATAACTTTGCAGATGCGCTACACGTTCTTGTTGGCTTTCATACATCGCCTGTTGCTGCGCCAGGCGGGTGGCGCGCTGCACTTCAAACGAGCTGTAGTTACCTGTGTACTCGAACATGCTTTGCTGTTCGATATGAATAATTTTATCGACGATCGGATCGAGGAAGTCGCGGTCGTGAGAGATCAGGATCAGCGTGCCCTGATAGCTCTTCAACCATTTTTCCAGCCAGATAACGGCATCGAGATCGAGGTGGTTAGTCGGTTCGTCGAGCAGCAGCAAATCTGAACGGCAAATCAGCGCCTGGGCGAGGTTAAGACGCATACGCCAGCCACCGGAGAAATCACTCACCGGGCGCTCCAGTTGTTCGTTGCTGAAACCGAGGCCGTGCAGCAGGCTGGCGGCGCGGGAGCGAATACTCCACGCGTCGATAGCATCCAGCTTGCCATGAATGGTGGCGATGGCGTGCCCGTCGTTACGTTCGTTGGCGTCGTGCAACTGCGCTTCCAGTTGGCGATATTCGCGGTCGCCATCAATGACATATTCCAGCGCAGGTTGCGGTAGCGCCGGCGTTTCCTGATTCACCCACGCCAGTTGCCAGTTACCAGGAAAGGTGTAGCTGCCGCCGTCGGCGCTGATTTCATTTTTCAGCAATGCCAGCAGGGTAGATTTACCACAGCCATTTTTACCCACCAGGCCGACTTTCTGCCCAGGGTTGATGGTGGCGGTGGCATTATCCAGCAGGACGCGCACGCCGCGACGAATTTGTAACGAGGAGAAAACAATCATAAGGCGCCGTATGTTCAGACTATGTTAACTTATCATTATGATAATGTAATGTATGGGCGAGCTGCCGCACCGGGCGCAATGGTAGCCCAAAACAGCGACTATACACAAAAACCATACCGGGAGGGGGATGATGTCTCAGCCAGCGAAAGTTTTGCTGCTGTATGCCCATCCGGAATCTCAGGACTCGGTGGCAAACCGGGTACTGCTTAAACCGGCCACGCAGCTCAGCAATGTTACCGTGCACGACCTTTACGCGCACTATCCCGATTTTTTTATTGATATCCCCCGTGAGCAGGCATTACTGCGCGAGCACGAGGTGATTGTCTTTCAGCATCCTCTTTATACCTATAGCTGCCCGGCGCTACTGAAAGAGTGGCTGGACCGGGTATTAAGCCGTGGTTTTGCCAGCGGGCCGGGGGGAAACCAACTGGCGGGAAAGTACTGGCGTAGCGTGATCACCACTGGCGAGCCGGAAAGTGCTTACCGTTATGACGCGTTGAATCGCTACCCGATGAGCGATGTTCTGCGCCCCTTTGAACTGGCGGCGGGCATGTGCCGGATGCATTGGTTAAGCCCCATTATTATTTACTGGGCGAGACGGCAAAGCGCACAGGAGCTGGCGAGTCACGCCAGAGCCTACGGCGACTGGCTGGCAAATCCACTGCCCCCAGGAGGCCGCTGATGGAAGGTTCCGATTTTTTACTCGCGGGAGTGCTGTTTCTCTTCGCGGCGGTGGCTGCGGTGCCGCTGGCATCGCGGCTGGGTATTGGCGCTGTGTTGGGATATTTGCTGGCAGGGATTGCGATTGGCCCATGGGGGCTTGGGTTTATTAGCGACGTCGATGAGATCCTCCACTTTTCGGAACTCGGCGTGGTGTTCCTGATGTTTATCATTGGGCTGGAGTTGAATCCCTCCAAGCTTTGGCAATTGCGACGCTCGATTTTTGGCGTAGGCGCGGCACAGGTACTGTTAAGCGCGGCGTTGCTGGCGGGATTATTGATGCTGACGGATTTCGCCTGGCAGGCGGCGGTGGTAGGTGGCATTGGTCTGGCGATGTCTTCAACCGCAATGGCGTTGCAACTGATGCGTGAGAAAGGGATGAATCGAAGCGAATCCGGGCAGCTCGGGTTTTCGGTTCTGCTATTTCAGGATCTGGCGGTGATCCCGGCGCTGGCGTTAGTGCCATTGTTGGCGGGTTCGGCAGACGAACATTTCGACTGGATGAAGATCGGCATGAAGGTGCTGGCATTTGTCGGTATGTTGATTGGTGGGCGCTATTTACTGCGCCCGGTATTCCGTTTTATTGCAGCTTCTGGCGTGCGGGAAGTGTTCACCGCCGCGACGCTGCTGCTGGTGCTGGGTTCCGCATTGTTTATGGATGCGCTGGGGCTGTCGATGGCGCTCGGTACGTTTATTGCGGGCGTGCTGCTGGCGGAAAGTGAATATCGCCATGAACTGGAAACGGCTATCGATCCGTTTAAAGGCTTACTGCTCGGGCTATTTTTTATCTCCGTCGGGATGTCGCTAAACCTCGGGGTGCTTTATACCCATCTGTTGTGGGTAGTGATAAGCGTGGTCGTGCTGGTGGCGGTGAAAATTCTTGTGCTGTATCTGTTAGCGCGCCTGTATGGCGTGCGCAGTTCTGAGCGGATGCAGTTTGCTGGCGTGCTGAGCCAGGGCGGTGAATTTGCCTTTGTGCTCTTTTCTACCGCTTCTTCACAACGCTTATTCCAGGGCGACCAGATGGCGCTGTTACTGGTGACGGTCACGCTTTCCATGATGACCACGCCGCTGCTGATGAAGCTGGTGGATAAATGGCTATCCCGCCAGTTTAACGGAACGGAAGAAGAAGATGAAAAACCGTGGGTCAACGATGATAAACCGCAGGTCATTGTCGTGGGCTTTGGGCGTTTTGGTCAGGTGATTGGTCGTTTGTTGATGGCGAATAAAATGCGCATTACCGTGCTGGAGCGGGACATCAGCGCCGTGAACCTGATGCGCAAATATGGCTACAAAGTTTATTACGGCGACGCTACGCAGGTAGATCTTTTACGTTCTGCGGGTGCAGAGGCCGCTGAGTCTATCGTCATTACCTGTAACGAGCCGGAAGACACCATGAAGCTGGTGGAAATATGCCAGCAGCACTTCCCGCATTTGCATATTCTTGCGCGAGCGCGCGGACGTGTCGAAGCACATGAGTTATTACAAGCAGGGGTGACACAGTTTTCCCGTGAAACATTCTCCAGTGCGTTAGAGCTGGGGCGCAAGACGTTAGTGTCGCTAGGTATGCATCCACACCAGGCGCAGCGGGCGCAACTGCATTTTCGTCGCCTGGATATGCGAATGCTGCGGGAACTTATCCCGATGCACGCTGATACCGTACAAATTTCTCGCGCCAGGGAAGCCCGACGCGAACTGGAAGAGATTTTCCAGCGTGAAATGCAACAAGAACGACGCCAAATGGATGGCTGGGATGAATTTGAGTAGAGGGTGAAGATGGCAATCCGAAAACGTTTTATTGCTGGCGCGAAATGTCCAGCCTGTCAGGCGCAAGACTCAATGGCGATGTGGCGCGAAAATAATATTGATATTGTTGAATGTGTTAAGTGTGGGCATCAGATGCGTGAAGCCGATAAAGAAGCCCGCGATCACGTTCGCAAAGATGAGCAAGTGATTGGGATTTTTCATCCGGACTAGCGATATGCGCCGAGTTTTTTTAAGCTAGTGAGTACACGGCAGCAGAATTCCGATACAATCTGCGCCACTATTCTTCCCATGCTCAGGAGATATCATGAAAGTAGCAAAAGACCTGGTGGTCAGCCTGGCCTATCAGGTACGTACAGAAGACGGTGTGTTGGTTGATGAGTCTCCGGTGAGTGCGCCGCTGGACTACCTGCATGGTCACGGTTCCCTGATCTCTGGCCTGGAAACGGCGCTGGAAGGTCATGAAGTTGGCGACAAATTTGATGTAGCTGTTGGCGCGAACGACGCTTACGGCCAGTACGACGAAAACCTGGTGCAGCGCGTTCCTAAAGACGTATTTATGGGCGTTGATGAACTGCAGGTAGGTATGCGTTTCCTGGCTGAAACTGACCAGGGTCCGGTGCCGGTTGAGATCACTGCTGTTGAAGACGATCACGTCGTGGTTGATGGTAACCACATGCTGGCGGGTCAGAACCTGAAATTCAACGTTGAAGTTGTGGCGATTCGCGAAGCGACTGAAGAAGAACTGGCTCATGGTCACGTTCATGGCGCGCACGATCATCACCACGATCACGACGGTTGCTGCGGCGGTCACGATCACGGTCATGAACACGGTGGCGAAGGCTGCTGTGGTGGTAAAGGTAACGGCGGTTGCGGTTGCCACTAATACCGTAACGGTATCAAAAAAGCGGGAATTACCCGCTTTTTTTTCGCCTCAGTAATGTGGCGGTGGCGTTTCTTCAGCCTGCGACGCGATGTTCGACGGCTGGCTGGCTTTTAACTTCTCAGTAAGCAGACGCAGATGATCGCGCAGTTTTGCCATCTCCATTTCATGAGCGGTCACCGTGACGTTCAGTTCTTCAATGGTGATTTCCTGAAAAGCCAGTCGGCTCTCCAGCTCTGCCAGGCGTGCTTCCATCGATAAATCCTGCATGGTTCACCTCTTTGGTCGAATGATCGCTGCGGATTCTACTTAACTTTGCTGCCAGAGACAGCACTCATTTCGCGACATCGAAACTAATTTAAACAAAAAGAGTCTGAAAATAGATGATAATAGGGCGTGTCTGTATGTAGATTTATCCGACAACGCTTTATAGTACCCTTCTGATAATAGTTAACCCTGGGATGAGATGCCCCGAGCCTGGAGATATGGATGAAATCACTGTTTAAAGTAACGCTGCTGGCGACCACAATGGCCGTTGCCCTGCATACACCAATTACTTTTGCTGCCGAAGCGGCGAAACCTGCCACAACTGCTGACAGCAAAGCAGCGTTCAAAAATGACGATCAGAAATCAGCTTACGCACTGGGTGCTTCGCTGGGTCGTTACATGGAAAATTCTCTGCAAGAACAAGAAAAGTTGGGCATTAAGCTGGATAAAGATCAGCTGATCGCCGGTGTCCAGGATGCGTTTGCCGATAAGAGCAAACTTTCCGATCAAGAGATCGAACAGACTCTGCAAGCATTCGAAGCTCGCGTGAAGTCTTTTGCTCAGGCGAAGATGGAAAAAGACGCGGCTGATAACGAAGCTAAAGGCAAAGAGTACCGCGAGAAATTTGCTAAAGAGAAAGGTGTGAAAACCTCTTCGACTGGCTTGGTTTATCAAGTAGTAGAAGCCGGTAAAGGCGAAGCACCGAAAGACAGCGATACTGTTGTAGTGAACTACAAGGGTACGCTGATCGACGGTAAAGAGTTCGATAACTCTTACACCCGTGGTGAACCGCTCTCTTTCCGTCTGGACGGCGTTATCCCAGGCTGGACCGAAGGCCTGAAGAACATCAAGAAAGGTGGCAAGATCAAATTGGTTATTCCACCAGAGTTGGCTTACGGTAAAGCGGGTGTTCCGGGGATCCCACCAAACTCTACTCTGGTATTTGACGTAGAGTTGCTGGATGTGAAACCAGCGCCGAAGGCTGATGCGAAGCCAGAAGCCGATGCGAAAGCCGCAGATTCTGCTAAAAAATAAGCATTAAGAACCGCCGCCTGACCAGGCGGCGGTTTTTTTTATTACAGGCCGGATATAATTAGTGCTGGAAAGCGGAACCTCCGCTGTATTAATTTAGTTACCCGCATCATTAATGAGCCTGCCCTGAAAAGTTAACGACAGGCTCCTGAAAAGGAGTGTTTTTTTTCATGTCCAGGTCGCTTTTAACCAATGAAACCAGTGAGTTGGATTTACTGGATCAACGTCCTTTCGACCAGACCGATTTTGATATTCTGAAATCCTACGAAGCTGTGGTGGACGGGTTAGCGATGCTCATTGGCTCCCACTGTGAAATCGTTTTGCACTCTTTGCAGGATTTGAAATGTTCAGCCATTCGTATTGCCAACGGTGAACATACAGGCCGGAAGATTGGTTCGCCGATTACCGATCTGGCGCTGCGTATGCTGCACGATATGACGGGGGCGGATAGCAGCGTTTCTAAATGCTATTTTACTCGCGCCAAAAGCGGTGTATTAATGAAGTCCCTGACTATCGCCATTCGTAACCGCGAACAGCGTGTAATTGGTCTGCTGTGCATCAATATGAATCTTGATGTTCCCTTCTCGCAGATTATGAGCACTTTTGTGCCGCCAGAAACCCCAGATGTCGGTTCAAGCGTCAACTTTGCCTCTTCTGTTGAAGATCTGGTTACCCAAACGCTGGAGTTCACCATCGAAGAAGTGAATGCCGATCGCAATGTTGCCAATAACGCCAAAAATCGTCAGATCGTGCTGAATCTCTACGAGAAAGGGATCTTCGATATTAAAGACGCGATCAACCAGGTTGCAGATCGTCTGAACATCTCCAAGCACACTGTTTATCTCTATATCCGTCAGTTCAAGAGCGGTGATTTCCAGGGGCAAGAGAAGTAATGCGTTTTGCCATCGTGGTAACCGGGCCAGCATACGGTACGCAACAGGCGAGTAGTGCTTTTCAGTTTGCGCAGGCGCTGATAGCAGAAGGCCATGAGTTAAGCAGCGTCTTTTTCTATCGTGAAGGGGTCTATAACGCTAACCAATTGACCTCACCGGCAAGCGATGAATTTGACCTTGTGCGTGGCTGGCAACAACTGAATACACAACATGGTGTGGCGCTGAACATTTGCGTGGCGGCAGCATTACGTCGCGGTATCGTCGATGAAACTGAAGCTGGAAGACTCGGTCTGGCATCTGTAAATCTCCAGCCGGGCTTTACCTTAAGTGGTCTTGGCGCTCTGGCTGAAGCCTCGCTGACTTGCGACAGGGTGGTACAGTTCTGATGAAACGAATTGCGTTTGTTTTTTCTACTGCACCTCATGGTACAGCTGCTGGCCGTGAAGGATTAGATGCTTTATTGGCGACTTCCGCATTAACTGACGAGCTCGCCGTCTTCTTTATTGCCGATGGCGTTTTTCAGCTTCTGCCTGGGCAAAAGCCCGATGCGGTGCTGGCGCGTGATTATATCGCAACCTTTAAACTGCTGGGGCTGTATGATATTGAACAGTGCTGGGTTTGTGCGGCTTCACTACGTGAACGTGGGTTAGATCCGCAGACACCCTTTGTTGTCGACGTCACTCCGCTCGAAGCAGAAGCATTACGTCGGGAACTCGGCAACTACGATGTTATTTTGAGATTTTGAGGCTTACATGCTGCATACATTACATCGCTCACCCTGGCTGACGGATTTTCCTGCGCTGCTGCGTCTGCTCAGCGAGGGGGATGAACTGCTGTTATTGCAGGATGGCGTAACTGCCGCAGCTGATGGTAACCGCTACCTTGAAAGTTTGCGTAATGCCCCCATTAAGGTCTATGCCCTGAACGAAGACCTCATCGCTCGTGGTTTGGTTGGTCGAATTTCGAACGATATCACTCCCATTGACTATACTGATTTCGTCAGACTTACGGTTAAGCACACCAGCCAGGTCGCCTGGTAACGGTGGGATCGTTGTATATTTCTTGACACCTTTTCGGCATCGCCCTAAAATTCGGCGTCCTCATATTGTGTGAGGACGTTTTATTACGTGTTTACGAAGCAAAAGCTAAAACCAGGAGCTATTTAATGGCAACAGTTAACCAGCTGGTACGCAAACCACGTGCTCGCAAAGTTGCGAAAAGCAACGTGCCTGCGCTGGAAGCATGCCCGCAAAAACGTGGCGTATGTACTCGTGTATATACTACCACTCCTAAAAAACCGAACTCCGCACTGCGTAAAGTATGCCGTGTTCGTCTGACTAACGGTTTCGAAGTGACTTCCTACATCGGTGGTGAAGGTCACAACCTGCAGGAGCACTCCGTGATCCTGATCCGTGGCGGTCGTGTTAAAGACCTCCCGGGTGTTCGTTACCACACCGTACGTGGTGCGCTTGACTGCTCCGGCGTTAAAGACCGTAAGCAGGCTCGTTCCAAGTATGGCGTGAAGCGTCCTAAGGCTTAATGGTTCTCCGTTAAGTAAGGCCAAACGTTTTAACTTAAATGTCAAACTAAACTCGTAGAGTTTTGGACAATCCTGAATTAACAACGGAGTATTTCCATGCCACGTCGTCGCGTCATTGGTCAGCGTAAAATTCTGCCGGATCCGAAGTTCGGATCAGAACTGCTGGCTAAATTTGTAAATATCCTGATGGTAGATGGTAAAAAATCTACTGCCGAATCTATCGTATACAGCGCGCTGGAGACCCTGGCTCAGCGTTCTGGTAAATCTGAACTGGAAGCATTCGAAGTAGCTCTCGAAAACGTGCGCCCGACTGTCGAAGTTAAGTCTCGCCGCGTTGGTGGTTCTACTTATCAGGTACCAGTTGAAGTCCGTCCGGTTCGTCGTAATGCTCTGGCAATGCGTTGGATCGTTGAAGCTGCTCGTAAACGCGGTGATAAATCCATGGCTCTGCGCCTGGCGAACGAACTTTCCGATGCTGCAGAAAACAAAGGTACTGCAGTTAAGAAACGTGAAGACGTTCACCGTATGGCCGAAGCCAACAAGGCGTTCGCACACTACCGTTGGTAATCCCTTCGGAGTTTTAGTCACCAGGCGGGCGCTTCCAGTAAGCAGCCCGCTTTGGGCTACTTAAATTGAACGCCTAAAAGATAAACGAGGAAACAAATGGCTCGTACAACACCCATCGCACGCTACCGTAACATCGGTATCAGTGCGCACATCGACGCCGGTAAAACCACTACTACCGAACGTATTCTGTTCTACACCGGTGTAAACCATAAAATCGGTGAAGTTCATGACGGCGCTGCAACCATGGACTGGATGGAGCAGGAGCAGGAACGTGGTATTACCATCACTTCCGCTGCGACTACTGCATTCTGGTCTGGTATGGCTAAGCAGTATGAGCCGCATCGCATCAACATCATCGACACCCCGGGGCACGTTGACTTCACAATCGAAGTAGAACGTTCCATGCGTGTTCTCGATGGTGCGGTAATGGTTTACTGCGCAGTTGGTGGTGTTCAGCCGCAGTCTGAAACCGTATGGCGTCAGGCAAACAAATATAAAGTTCCGCGCATTGCGTTCGTTAACAAAATGGACCGCATGGGTGCGAACTTCCTGAAAGTTGTTAACCAGATCAAAACCCGTCTGGGCGCGAACCCGGTTCCGCTGCAGCTGGCGATTGGTGCTGAAGAACATTTCACCGGTGTTGTTGACCTGGTGAAAATGAAAGCTATCAACTGGAACGACGCTGACCAGGGCGTAACCTTCGAATACGAAGATATCCCGGCAGACATGGTTGAACTGGCTAACGAATGGCACCAGAACCTGATCGAATCCGCAGCTGAAGCTTCTGAAGAGCTGATGGAAAAATACCTGGGTGGTGAAGAACTGACTGAAGCAGAAATCAAAGGTGCTCTGCGTCAGCGCGTTCTGAACAACGAAATCATCCTGGTAACCTGTGGTTCTGCGTTCAAGAACAAAGGTGTTCAGGCGATGCTGGATGCGGTAATTGATTACCTGCCATCCCCGGTTGACGTACCTGCGATCAACGGTATCCTGGACGACGGTAAAGACACTCCGGCTGAGCGTCACGCAAGTGATGACGAGCCGTTCTCTGCACTGGCGTTCAAAATCGCTACCGACCCGTTTGTTGGTAACCTGACCTTCTTCCGTGTGTACTCCGGTGTGGTTAACTCTGGTGATACCGTACTGAACTCCGTGAAAGCTGCACGTGAACGTTTCGGTCGTATCGTTCAGATGCACGCTAACAAACGTGAAGAGATCAAAGAAGTTCGCGCGGGCGACATCGCTGCTGCAATCGGTCTGAAAGACGTAACCACTGGTGACACCCTGTGTGACCCGGATGCGCCGATCATTCTGGAACGTATGGAATTCCCTGAGCCGGTAATCTCCATCGCAGTTGAACCGAAAACCAAAGCTGACCAGGAAAAAATGGGTCTGGCTCTGGGCCGTCTGGCTAAAGAAGACCCGTCTTTCCGTGTATGGACTGACGAAGAATCTAACCAGACCATTATCGCGGGTATGGGCGAGCTGCACCTCGACATCATCGTTGACCGTATGAAGCGTGAATTCAACGTTGAAGCGAACGTAGGTAAACCGCAGGTTGCTTACCGTGAAACTATCCGCCAGAAAGTTACCGATGTTGAAGGTAAACACGCGAAACAGTCTGGTGGTCGTGGTCAGTATGGTCATGTTGTTATCGACATGTACCCGCTGGAGCCGGGTTCTAACCCGAAAGGCTACGAGTTCATCAACGACATTAAAGGTGGTGTAATCCCTGGCGAATACATCCCGGCCGTTGATAAAGGTATCCAGGAACAGCTGAAAGCAGGTCCGCTGGCAGGCTACCCGGTAGTAGACATGGGTATTCGTCTGCACTTCGGTTCTTACCATGACGTTGACTCCTCTGAACTGGCGTTTAAACTGGCTGCTTCTATCGCCTTTAAAGAAGGCTTTAAGAAAGCGAAACCAGTTCTGCTTGAGCCGATCATGAAGGTTGAAGTAGAAACTCCGGAAGAGAACACCGGTGACGTTATCGGTGACTTGAGCCGTCGTCGTGGTATGCTCAAAGGTCAGGAATCTGAAGTTACTGGCGTTAAGATCCACGCTGAAGTACCGCTGTCTGAAATGTTCGGATATGCAACTCAGCTGCGTTCTCTGACCAAAGGTCGCGCATCATACACTATGGAATTCCTGAAGTATGATGAAGCGCCGAGTAACGTTGCTCAGGCCGTAATTGAAGCCCGTGGTAAATAAGCCTCAGGGTTAATACCAAAGTCCCGTGCTCTCTCCTGAAGGGGAGAGCACTATAGTAAGGAATATAGCCGTGTCTAAAGAAAAATTTGAACGTACAAAACCGCACGTTAACGTTGGTACTATCGGCCACGTTGACCACGGTAAAACTACTCTGACCGCTGCAATCACCACCGTACTGGCTAAAACCTACGGCGGTGCTGCTCGTGCATTCGACCAGATCGATAACGCGCCGGAAGAAAAAGCTCGTGGTATCACCATCAACACTTCTCACGTTGAATACGACACCCCGACCCGTCACTACGCACACGTAGACTGCCCGGGGCACGCCGACTATGTTAAAAACATGATCACCGGTGCTGCGCAGATGGACGGCGCGATCTTGGTTGTTGCTGCGACTGACGGCCCGATGCCGCAGACTCGTGAGCACATCCTGCTGGGTCGTCAGGTAGGCGTTCCGTACATCATCGTGTTCCTGAACAAATGTGACATGGTTGATGACGAAGAGCTGCTGGAACTGGTTGAAATGGAAGTTCGTGAACTTCTGTCTCAGTACGACTTCCCGGGCGACGACACTCCGATCGTTCGTGGTTCTGCTCTGAAAGCGCTGGAAGGCGACGCAGAGTGGGAAGCGAAAATCCTGGAACTGGCTGGCTTCCTGGATTCTTACATTCCGGAACCAGAGCGTGCGATTGACAAGCCGTTCCTGCTGCCGATCGAAGACGTATTCTCCATCTCCGGTCGTGGTACTGTTGTTACCGGTCGTGTAGAACGCGGTATCATCAAAGTTGGTGAAGAAGTTGAAATCGTTGGTATCAAAGAGACTCAGAAGTCTACCTGTACTGGCGTTGAAATGTTCCGCAAACTGCTGGACGAAGGCCGTGCTGGTGAGAACGTAGGTGTTCTGCTGCGTGGTATCAAACGTGAAGAAATCGAACGTGGTCAGGTACTGGCTAAGCCGGGCACCATCAAGCCGCA